>DASZJS010000054.1:0-6532 GCA_035947935.1 Gemmata sp.
AGGACGAGGACGGTTTCGACAACGGTCATGCCTCGACGACGAAGCCTTGCACGGGAGGCTTTCCGCTGCAGACCCCGGCGAGCGTTAACGGGAGAAGTAATGCAGGCCAACATGGAGTAGTCTCCTTCACCACGATGGAAGATTAGGGTTAATGGTGAACGTATCATCGACGAGCATCATCCAGGTAGCGGTGTAATGCACATCGGTCGGTTGGATCAGCCCTAAAGTGGTCCATCTCACCTTGCTCCATGGAATGCTGACATAAACCGTAAACGATTCACCCTTCTGCCCCTGGTAGGGCTGAGTGGGATACGTCCCAATGTTTGGGCCGGAGGTTAATGGCGAGGTGAATGTGAATGTGACGGTGACATCGGTCAATTGCAATTGAGAAAGCCCAGCACCGAGGAGATATTCGTATACCGTTGTTTGGACGTTTGGCGTCCCAGTGCTTGTGTTGATCTGCACCTGCGTGCCGTTACTGAGAATCGTATACCCCTGGGCAGCTAGACGCGCCCCTTCTCGGGCGCTATTTGCCACGATTTGCTTCACATGGATCAGACGGCCCACTTCCCAGATTGCGATAAGCATCGGCACCACAAACGCCACCGTCACGATCGCAAGTTCACACGCGGCGATACCGCTCTTGCGCAGTTGCTTGTTTCGAAGGAGCATCGGCACACCCTTCCGATTCCGGTGGATCGCTGGCGTCGCAGCGTTGAGGGGTTGCGCTGGGACTCCTCAAGCGGGCGGAAAAAACGACAGACGAGATAGAATTGCCAGCCAACCCTAGAACACGCCGCGATCCCCGTCCAAACTCTTGCAGAAAAATTACCTGTCTAATCTTTTTTTCCTGCGTAGGCGGAATTGATGATCCCGATTTCCGAATTGCCCAAAGTGGTTTTTTTGTTCTAAGCTGCGGGATGCGGATACCACGCCTGGATGGCAGAACCTTCATTCCTATTATGCTCCGACCGGAAACCGCCCAGGATGTTCTCGATCTTGTCCGCCAATCGGGCCTGGTCGGGGAGATTGCTCTTGCCCAATTCATGGCTCGGTTATCGCAAACCGAGACACGCGATGGAGTTCTCGGGCACCTGATCGCGGATGGATTACTCACGCGCTATCAGGCTTCCGAACTGGTTGTCGGGCAGGGGCGCGGGCTGCGGCTGGGTGGATATCGGGTTCTCGACCGTCTCGGGAAAGGCGGCATGAGCCAAGTCTACTTGGCTGAACATGCTGTTCTCGGTAAGCGCGTCGCAGTGAAGGTACTCTCGGCCAACCTTCGGGCCGACAAAGCGGCCCGTCGTCGGTTTGTCCGGGAGGCACGCGCTGCCTCCGCAATCGAACACCCGAACATTGTCCACGTCTTCGATGTGGATATGGATCACGACCCACCTTATCTAGTGATGGAGTATGTGGATGGGATAAGCCTCCAGGCTGCTGTCGCGGAGTGTGGGACGTTTACTGGAGGGGAGGCTGCCGCGGTGGGATGTGAGGTCGCCCGTGGACTGGCTGTCGCCGGGATGGTGGGGTTGGTTCACCGCGATATCAAGCCGGCCAACCTTCTCCTGGACCGGCGGGGTAGCGTGAAAATACTCGATCTGGGAATTGTACGACTGCTGGGCGATGATACGCAGCCCCCGGGGAGTGAGGCAGAAGAGATTCTCGGCACACTCGACTATCTGGCCCCAGAACAGGCAGAGAATTCAGCGAGTGTGGATGCCCGCGCGGACCTGTATGCTCTCGGTGCAACCCTTTATTTCCTCCTTGCGGGGCACCCACCATTCCCGGGCACAGATCTTCGGCACAAGTTGGCCGCGAAGCAGTTCTCCGACCCACCCCCAATTCACCGTCTCCGACCGGATGTCGATCCTGCTTTGTCGGGAGTCATTCACACCTTACTGACCCGCAACGCTGCCAGTCGCTACCAGACCGCCGTCGAGGCTGCCGCAGCCCTTTCGCCATTCGCAGGCCTGCCAGCCGATTTTCCAAAGCGATTCTTCCATCCGCTCCACCGGAGTACGGTGACCGATGGCTCTGCATCAGATCGCGATTCATCGCCTGTTGCTCCCACACAATCGATACGCAAGCCAGGATTTCACGCTACCACTGCAAGCCCTTCACCCCCACCTGTGCAAGAGACAGACGATCCGGGTCCGACGGTCAGGTTATCCAAAGCCCTGACAGATATGACGATGGATGCTCTCCTGGATGCCCCTCAAACCACTCCACAGGAAGCGCAAAAGCCCGATCAACTCCAACCCGCTCCTCGCCGCTCTCGCTGGGTGTTCTTGCGGGTGCTCCCCGTAATCCTGGCCGCAATCGCGATTTTTGCCCTTGCATGGAAATGGTTGTGGCAAAATTGAGCAGGTTCACCGCAATCGAAATCTTGATGGAATGCCCCCTTTGAGTCTCAAAGGGGCATTCCAGGGTTCACGTACGAATGCAGTGATCGGGGAATTATGGTATCTGCACTTCCGCTGGTTGCAGCACAAACTCATCGGCCCCTTCGGGTGGGGTTGCCAGTTTCAGTTCTTTGACGCGCCAACCCGGATGGTTGATTGAACCAGTAAACGGGGGTTGTCCCGTCACGTTCCCGACCACTCGCACCGCCGATGGATCAAATCCCTTCGGCACCGTTGCGTTGTCTCCCTCGTTCCCGCTCAACACCGGCACGATCACCGCGTGTTGCTTCAACACGGCTTGCGCTTTCTTGTGAACTTCCCTAACTGCCTGCCCGATTTGGGCATCGGGCAATCCGTGAATGTCCTCCAGAAGAAAATCCACCAGTCGGGCCTCGGCCTGGAGCAAAGCCAGCATCCGCAACGGAGCGCCGTTCGGTTTCGGAGGTTTCGGGGGCTCCACGGGCTTGATTTCACCCCCACCAAGGAGTGCCAGCAACTTCTGCGCGAACGCGGGATCTTGTTTCGCTTTTCCCGCGAGAGTGAGCCCCTGGAATACTCCTCCCAGGCTGCCAGCCCGAAAGATTCCGGTCACTATCACCAGAAACAGAGTGACGACTACCCCAACAACTGCCCCAACGAGGATATCCATGCGAATCTCCGCACACGGTTGGTTCGGAAACCCCGGTGTTATAGGGATGAGTGGGGAAATGGGGCAATTCGGAGGTGAATTGATCGATTGCATCAGTAGATGCAGCCGGTAAATCGGCCATGCGCAGCATCAGAGTTGGTCATCCAGTCCGGTGGCAATAAAATTATGGGGTGGAAGTCTTGTGATGGATATATCGAGCCGATCAATGGTGTAGGAGATGCAGCGAGATCTGCGTGGTCGGATCGTGCTAATAACGGGGGCATCGCGGGGAATCGGCCGACGAGCGTGTGAGCGTCTTGCAAAGCTCGGAGCCAAACTCGCCCTCACGGCACGGTCAGTCGATGATCTTACCAAGGTCGTGGGCGAGACACGGGTTGCGGGTGCTGAAGCCGAGGCGTTTCCCGGGGACCTGACGAACCCGGCGGATCGGACGCGGATTGTGGCAGATGTGATGACGCGGTTTGGCGGATTGGATGTGCTGGTTAATTGTGCGGGCGTGTGCAGCTTCGGTGAGTTCAGCACCTCGAGGGAGACAATTGTTCGCCGCGTGATGGAGGTGAACTTCTTCGCTCAGACCGAGATGATCCGCCTGGTTCAGCCGCACTTGCTCCGCAGCGCGGAGATCGCCCGCGATGGCTGGCGGCCAGTTGTGGTGAATGTCGCGAGTATCTGCGGTCGATGGGGTATCCCCTCAATGTCCGAACACTGTGCCAGCAAGCACGCATTTGTGGGACTGACGGAGGCTTTGCGGGGCGAATTTGAACGATACGGGATTGATGTGCTGTTGGTGTTGCCAGGGCTTGTGCGAAGCGACGATCTCAACCGACACCTTCTCCGCAACGATGGAAAGATCTACCTCGACTTTGAGCATGCACAACTCCCCGATGAAGTGGCAGCTGCGGTTGTCCGGAGTTTGCTCAAAAACCGGACCGAGGCGGCTGTCGGGTTCGTTTCGTGGTGTGTGTGGATGTCCCGGAGGTTGTTCCCGCGAGGTGTGCGGTTCTTCATGCAACGGAAGGTGTGGAAATACTTAAGAAGGATGAAGGATGAGGGAAGACTGAAGAAGGATTTATTTCATCCCTCATCCTTCCCGACGAGATGACCGGAGTTCATCGAATGCGGCGAATTGAAGGTTTTCCACTGTGGATCGGAACCGCTCGCGATGCCCGGGATATCAAACTTGTACTGGATAACGGGATCGAGGCGATTATCGACTTGGCTTTGGAGGAACGACCAGTCAGCCCAACGCGGGAATTGATATATCTGCGTTTCCCGCTTCTGGATGGCACCGGGAATCCAGAATGGCTATTACGGATCGCCTTGAACGCTCTTGAGGAATTGATGAGGTCCGGTGTTCAAACTCTGGTCGCATGTGGTGCTGGGATGAGTCGTTCACCCGCTTTAATAGCTGTAGCGATCGCTCAGTTCATGGACATCGAGCCGACGAAAGCTCTGATGTCATTATCGAGCGAGGGTTCGTATGATGTTTCACCGGGATTGTGGCAGGAACTGTTAGCAACCCAAACGAGATGACAACTAACCACTAACAACGAGCCAACTTGATGTGTGGAATTGCGGGGATGTTTGATCTGAGCGGCGAACGGGCGGCCCCGATAGGGACTGTTCCGGCCATGGCTCAGGCCATCATCCACCGCGGACCCGATGAGGATGGTTTCCTCGAAGGAGCCGGGTTCCAACTCGCAAACCGTCGGCTCTCGATTGTTGGGCTTGCCGATGGCAAGCAGCCCATCACGAACGAAGATCGAACTGTCTGGACTGTCTTCAATGGCGAACTCTTCGAGTATCCCGAGAAGAAAGCCGAACTCGAAGGCAAAGGCCACACGTTCCGGACTCACACAGATACGGAACTCATTCCGCATCTGTGGGAAGAATATCGCGAAAAGATGTTCGACCACCTCCGGGGGCAGTTCGCCCTCTGCTTGTGGGATAGCCGCACCAACGAAGTGATTCTCGCCCGCGACAGGGCCGGGATCTGTCCCCTCTTCTACACCATCGTTCGACGAGATGGCACTGACTGGCTGCTGTTCGCCTCGGAGATGAAAGGGCTGTTCGCCTCGGGCATGGTGGACCGCAAGGCGGATTTCCAGGGACTCAACCACATCTTCACGTTCTTCGCGATGCCCGGTCCCACCACCGTGTTCGCTGGCGTGAAGTGCCTCATACCGGGCCGGTATCTGCACTTCAAACTTGGCCACACCACACCCGACCAGGCAACAACCCAGAAGATCTACTGGCAGATCACCTATCCGGATCGAGGACAAGAGGACTACGGCCAGGACGCGAAACACACAATCGATGGGTTCGAGCAGGTGTTGTACCAAGCGGTCAAGCGTCGGTTGTTCGCTGATGTGCCGGTCGTGTCGTATCTGTCGGGCGGAGTCGATTCGAGCCTCGTTGTAGCGATGGCGAACAAGGTACTCGGACGACCGATCCCGACCTTCACTGTGGCCGTGAAATCGAAAGGATTGAACGAGGAATCGGAGGCTCTCCTGGCAGCGCAGCATCTCGGTTGCCAACCCGTTGTCGTGGACTGCGGGCACGATGAGCTACGCGCGGGCTACCCGGAACTGATTGAAGCCGCCGAATTTCCCGTGGTCGATACCTCCTGCCTTGCCCTGTTGCATCTGGCGCGGTCGGTTCACGATCACGGCTACAAGGTGGCACTCACAGGCGAGGGTGCCGATGAGTGGCTTGCCGGATATTCGTGGTTCAAAATCAACCGGCTTGCTGGCTGGATGGACAAAATCCCCGGGCTTCCAGTCGGCTATGCACTGCGGCAATTATTCCTGGCGGCAACCCGGCAACCCTCATTCTCATACTCCGCCTATCGCAACACTCAGAATCTGATGGGTGGACATAACGGGTGGACCGATCTTTATGGGTTCATGAGCATTAACAAACTCCGATTCCTCACTGGGGAAATTCGCGATGTCCTGGTGGGTCGACCTGCCCTGGATGATCTGGAACTATCACCGGACTTGCCCCGGTGGCACCCCTTTAATCGCCAGATGTATTTCGGTGCCCGGATCATGCTCCCCGGCCACTTGCTTGCGAGCAAGGGCGATCGCATTGCCATGCACTCCTCGGTGGAAAGCCGGTATGTGTTTCTCGACGACGATGTGATTGACTACATGGCTAAACTGCACCCGCGTTGGAAGCTCCGGGGCATGTTCCAGGACAAGTTCATCGAAAGGAAAGTGGCCGAGCGCTGGCTGCCGCAGGAAATTGCGTGGCGGAAAAAGCATATGTTCCGCGCGCCGATGGACAGTTGGATCAAGGAGGAAGGCAAAAACGCGATGGATGAAAACCGGAACTCCGCGAATGGTTCCCCTTCGTCTTCATCCTCCAAACTTCATTCCTCCACACGGTGGATCGATCAGGTTCTCTCACCCGAGTCGATCCAGAAAGCCGGATACTTCGACCCGGTTGCTGTGGCGACAGCCCGGGAAAAACTTGC
>DASZJS010000055.1:0-3355 GCA_035947935.1 Gemmata sp.
ACAAGTTTGTTTATGATTGAAGTGATTATTCGAGTCGTTGGGGCATGTGCAAAGGGGCTTTGACACATGACCATTTGTGACGGAGACTGGTGTGCGAATCTGTGATTGGGATGGAATACACCTTGTTAAAGTGCCAAAACACATCCTCGCAATCTTGTGAGATTACTGACAGCATCGACACCGCTGGCAGACATTTCTGACCCCTTCAACTCAACGCGCCCGAACTGCCGACAGTCTGCCCACGCGTGGCAGAGCCGCGCAAAGTGAGAGGTCAACCAAATCCAAATGCCAGCCCCATGTCTCATTCCAACCGACGCGGAGTATATGATGAGGTGAGTTTTAATTCACTCCATCGGGTTCCGGTCATCGCTCATGGTTTGCATTCACATCGATCCCGTTCCGCCACGGTGTCAACCCGGTGAAGTCCTCAAGTTCATCGCTGAACGTGGGAAGCTCGATGGCAAGCACGTCGGGAAGATCGCGTTTGTTGGCCGCGGTGCAACGGTTGAGGTGCCTGATGGGAAGGCCGCGGCACTCGTGACAGCGCTAGATGGGGCCACTTTTCGGGACAAACCCATTCGCGCCCGCTTTGCTGGCAAAGCCGACTTCACCGATACCGATCACTTTGCGAATCTTTCCCGTCTACTCGATCTTGAAGCACAAGCCGAGCAGGAAGAAGCTCGCAGACGGGCACAGGCCGAGGCTGGCACGGATGATGGTGCAACCCTCACCGCGCTTGTTCTGCGAGAATCCGAATTTGGTCTTGGTGGTCGGTTACTCCTCACCTTCACCCGCAAGAACCGGACTGATCCACTGCCACCCAGTCGTTTGCAACCCGGTTCGCCTGTGGTACTGAATCAGACGAACGTGAACCGCCGCCTCCCTTCCTACCGTGGCGTTGTATTCGACCGGGATCGCATCTCAATTGGGGTGGCGATTGAGCCGCCGGATGATGAGTTGCCGGATGATTCTATCTGGCGGCTCGACCTTTCACCCGATGAGGTCTCCCGACTCCGACAACAGGATGCACTCCGTAGAGCTGCTGCGGCGACTGGCGACCGACTTGCCGAGTTGCGAGCAGTGCTTCTCGGAGAGCGAGGACCAGACTTTGCGCAGTTGGTGGACTCCGAGGATGTGGAAGATAGCAGTCTTTCGTCCGCACAACTGAATCCGTCGCAGCTTGCTGCCATCAAATTCGCACTCGAATCAAAGGATGTGGCGATCATCCACGGACCGCCAGGGACAGGCAAAACCACAACGGTCGTCGAGTTGATTCGCCAGACGGTCGCTCGCGGGGATACGGTCCTAGCATGTGCCCCGAGCAATCACGCTGTCGATAACCTTCTGGAAAAACTCCTCATTGCTGGGGAACTCCCAGTGAGGCTTGGGCATCCTGCCCGGATCGTTCCGGAATTGCGAGCGCGGGCGCTGGACATCCTCGCCGAGAAACACCCAGACGCCCGGCAGGCGCGGAAGGTGGCCCGGGATGCTTTCGCACTCTTTCGTCAAGCCGACAAGTGGACCCGAGGAAAGCCCGAGCCTGGGGCAAAGGCCGCCATGCGCAAGGAAGCCCGGGATCTTCTTTCCGAGGCTCGCAAACTCGAAGCCCTGGCCGTTGAACGTGTGCTGGATGAAGCGCGGGTAGTTTGTGCCACGCTCACTGGTCTGGACAGTCAACTCCTGGGCCAGCGGCGATTCAACCTCGCGGTGCTGGATGAGGCTTGCCAGTCCACTGAACCCGCTGCCTGGGTACCTCTCCTCCGTGCTAACAAACTTGTTCTGGCTGGCGATCATTGCCAGTTGCCACCAACCGTGATCTCGACCGAGGCGGCGGAGCAGGGCCTTGCGGTGAGTCTGATGGAACGACTTATCGCCCGATTTGGCTCAGGTATCTCGCGATTGCTCACCGTGCAGCACCGCATGCACGAAGCGATTATGGGTTTCTCGAACGCCGCGTTCTACGAGGGGGAGTTGATTGCCCATGAATCGGTTGCCGGTCACCGCTTGTGCGACCTTCCCGGGGTGCAATCGGACTCACTGACGGAAAGTCCCGTCCAGTTCATCGACACGGCCGGGGCCGGGTACGATGAAGAACTGGAAGAGGATACGGGAAGCCGACGGAATCTTCAGGAAGCCAACCTCGCAGCGCGGAAGGTTCGGCAATTGCTCGAAGCGGGGCTCAATCCTTCACATCTAGGTGTCATTACCCCCTACCGTGCTCAAGTGCGGCGATTGCGCGAATTGCTTGCGGATGTACCCGCGCTTGAGATCGATAGCGTGGATGGGTTCCAGGGGCGAGAGAAAGAGGCGATCATTGTCTCGCTGGTGCGGTCGAACCCGGAGGGTGAGATTGGCTTCCTGAGCGACACTCGGCGAACGAACGTGGCGCTGACACGGGCTCGCCGCAAACTGATCGTGATCGGCGACAGCGCCACACTATCGAACCACGCATTTTACCAGCTGATGTTGACGCACTTTGAAGGCATCAGCGCATATCGCAGTGTGTGGGAAGAGGAATGAGAGAGGTGATTCTTCAAGAGGTTGACCGGTTCAGATTCTTCGAGCAAAGCTCGAAGAATCTGAACCGGTCATTCTAATTCTAATCCACAGCAATTGTGAACTGCGGCGGAGGCATCAGACAGTTGCGGTTTCAGCGACCGCCGTCTTTCCATGTACCCGGTTGAGAGCTCGGGTCATCAGCGAAAGAATCGCGTCCCGGTTTGGTGGCCAACGCAACTTCCCACATCCCACCACCGGCACCTCGTCTGGAGTTGGTACCCGCCCATCGATTTGGGCGCACACCTGACGAACCTCTGCCCGGAGATCTTCAGGGAACCGAGGGTGCGCGGCCGTGAGCAGAGTCAGCCTCGCCCCATCCACCGAGCGCGGTGTGACTACCCAGAACGGCGTGACAATGCCATCCACGCAGAATCGGATCGGCCCAAGCGGACCTCGTCCCGAGAAGCTCACCCCCCAGGCATGTTCTGCACTCCAACGAAGCAGGTCGTCAAGGACCGCCCGAACCCGCTTCAGTTCGTCCGGTGAGTGCCGGTCCACTCGTGCCAGGAATTCTGCCGTGGAAGTCTCCAGGTCTGACATTGTTCCCCCATTCGATCATTCCGAAACCACACCAAACAACTTATTGTATCCGAGAATGGAAGACGGCACATCTGCAAACCAGCCATTCACTGCTTCTATTCAGCTCCAGATTCTCGACAATCCCGATCTTCTCGACCTCGATCCGGATTGCTTTGCCATCGTATTTCTCAGAGTCCTTTGGAGATCGCTTCCAGGATCAACACTTCGGCCCCCATCGTCCTTGTGGTGAGTAGCAGAAGTGCGAGCAAGAGTATGG
>DASZJS010000056.1:0-2818 GCA_035947935.1 Gemmata sp.
CATCATTAGCTGCATTCCACTTCCCGTGCCCGTTCCTCAACCACATCAATCAACAGCGGGTGGCGGCCAAGCGGTTCCGCCAGCACAAACCGCACGCTAGGGAATCGTTCGCTTAATTGGTTGCGGGCTGCGGTCAGGTCTTCGACCACATGTACGCCCGGCGAGAGGAAGTAGGGCAGCAGGATCACATCGGTTGCACCCTGTTCGACACAGCACGTCCCACCAGTTTCGATGCCCGGCTCCGCCAGTTCCAAAAATGAGACCTGAACCACCGGATATCGACCTCGTTTCCGTATCCCATCAGCAATAAAATCCAGGTCGGCGTTGGCCTCGGATCGACGGCTTCCGTGAGCGATTAGCAGCAACGCAACGCGACGATCGGACACAATAACCCTCCGTTACGTAGTGGTCGCTGCTGAACTACCCCTTACCATAGCCGTTATGACTGGGGCACGCGTTGGAAACTGGTATCTGGAAGCGGAGATCGGGCACGGCACTCTCGGTGTCGTTTACCGAGCCCGCGGTTACGATGATCCGGACCGCCGGGCAGCCGTCAAGGTATTCACCGGGACGGGAACCCAGGATGCCGCGTTCGTTCAGAAATTCTCGGCGGAGATGCTTCCACTCCAACGGCTCGATCATGCCAACATCGCCAAGTTCTACGACAGCGGAACCCACGGTGGACTGGCGTTTGTGGCCTGCGAGCTGGTCGAAGGGGAAGATTATGCCAAACTCCTTGCGTCCGGGCGGCGATCGTGGCGCGAGGTGTTGGGAATCGCCGTTCAAGCTGCCCGGGCGCTCAAGCACGCCCACAACCGGAACGTCCTCCACAGGGATCTCAAGCCTGCACACCTGATGATGACCCCCGATGGAACGCTCAAGGTTCTCAGCTTTGGTCTCACGCGAGTTGTTCTCGCCCCACCACCTAGCCCAACCCCGGCAATCGGTTCAGCCGCCTATATCCCACCCGAAACCGCCAGTGGGAAGGCACTCACTCGCCGAAGCGATTTTTACTCTCTCGGCGGGGTACTCTATACTCTCGTGACCGGCCGACCACCGTTCGCTGCGGCGTCACTGGTCGAGTTGATGCACAAGCAGTGCTACACACTCCCGGAACGCCCGGCGATGCTTGTCCCCGACTTGCCACCGGAACTGGACGAGTTCATCTGCACATTGTTGGATAAGAACCCTGGCCGACGACCGGCAACTGCCGTTGGGGTTCTGGAAGAACTCGAACGAATCCGCGGTAAACTGGAACGAAAGGGCGAGCGGCTGGAGTGGCCGACAAAACTGACCCCGGACACAGCCGAGACGATCGCGTTACCGGCAGCCCTGGGTGGGGGCAGTGGCGAGACCGAACTCGAACTCGAGCCCAGACCGCTGTTGAAACGCCCATTGGTGGTGATCCCGCTGTTTTTGCTGGTGCTGACAGCTATTACCCTGCCATTCGTATGGCCCACGAAGAGTGCGGCGGAATTGTATGCCAAGGCCAGACCGTTGCTCGAATCCGACAACCCAGACGATTGGGAGATAGCCTGTGAGCAATACCTCGACCCGCTGAGCAGGAAATACCCGGATCGGTACGTTGAGGAGATTGCTTCTGCGCGTGCTAAACTAAAGGATCGGCGTGAACTCAAGCGGGCTCTCGGGGAGGGAGCCAAGGTCGATATCAAGTCGGATGCCGAGGGAGCCTACCTTCGAGGGCTTCGATTGGCCCAGGCTGGCGATTCTGAAACAGCCCGACGGATCTGGCGAGCGATTGAGGTGGCATATGGGCCTGTGGCATCCGAATCGCGCTGGGTGGCACTTTCCCGAGTGGGTCTCAAAGCCCTGGATCGGCCCGAGAATTCCAACATGCACGGATCGCCAGACCGGGCAGCATTCGATGCAGCACTGAAACATGCAAAGTCACTGCTGACTTCTGGCAAGACCGCCGAAGCCGCCACTGCTTTCCGCGCTCTACAAGATCTGTTCCGGGATGACCCCGCGGCTTCCGAAGCGATTCGACAGGCTATCGAGAACAAGCCGTGAATGATAATGAGCCCAGGCCTTCGACCTGGGCTTACCGAATGAGCCTTTCAGGCTCGGTATCTCGCGGCCTGAAGGGCCGCTTCCATCAGCCCAGGTCGAAGGCTGCAAGCCGATGGCCTGGGTAACTTTCCCAAGCCCGCTCATGGCGACCAATACATCCGTTCGCGACTACTGTACACTCCTCGCCAAGAGCAAGTTGCTACCGGTCGAGGAAGTCGAAGCCGTTTACAAGCGCTGGAAGGAAGAGACACACGCTCAGGATGACCAGGTCGATCCGTTCTGCAAATTCCTGGTGTTGCGACGAGCTTTAACCGAATGGCAGGCGGCGATGCTGCGGAGAGGTCGGGCAGATGGATTCTTCCTGGCCGGGTACAAGATTCTGGATCGGATCGGCAAGGGTCAGATGGGCGGTGTGTACAAGGCGGTCCACGGGTTGGGGCAGATCGTTGCCCTGAAGATTCTGCCAGCCTCGAAAGCAAAAAACCAGCACATCCTCGGACGATTTCAGAGAGAAACACGGTTGCTGACGCAACTCGATCACCCCAACGTGGTGCGAGCATATCAAGTGGGGGAAGGCGGCGGCATCAACTACATTGCCATGGAGTTTCTCGAGGGGGAAACGCTCGATGAAACGCTCAGCCGCCGCAAACAGCTTCCGTGGGCAGAGGCGGTGCGACTCATTCACCAGGCGCTCGGTGGACTCCAGCATCTGTATGAACGGCGGATGATCCACCGCGATATCAAACCTGCCAATATGATGCTCACTCCAGCACCGGGCAGGCACGAT
>DASZJS010000057.1:0-4113 GCA_035947935.1 Gemmata sp.
ATTCCTTGCCGGCATCGGGCAACTGTTCGCCGAACTTATTACGCAGACGATCCCCGAATGCCTGGATTTTCCGGAGTGGTTCCTGAAGATCGTGCGAAGCCACGTAAGCAAACTGCTCCAGTTCCTTGTTGCTGCGACTCAGCTCCACGGCAACATCGCGCAGTTGTTGTTCGACTCGCTTCCGTTCCTCCACTTCCTCCAAAAGGTCGGTGGTCCGTTCCCCAACCATTCGTTCCAGGGTCTCGGCCTGCCGTTTCCGATCGTCGATATCGGCGGTACTGCCAACCCACTCGATGATAGACCCCGACGAATCGCGCAGTGAGATTGCGTTGGTGAACATCCACCGATACGCTCCATCCGCTGCTCGCCGAAGTCGAAATTCCGCTGTGAATTCATGGACCTCCTGGGCAACCGCCGCCTGCCAGTCGTGGCGGAACTGCTCCACATCGTCCGGGTGAACCATTTCGCGCCAGTCCGGTACTTCTCCCGCGGCCAGCGGTTGCCCGGTGTAAGCATTCCACTGCCGATTGAAGAACGTGATCGCACCCCGTGGGTTGGCTGTCCAGACCATTTGGGGAATCGCTTCCGTCAAGGTTCGGAACCGCGCTTCCCGGTCGCGGACTTCCTGTTCCGTCCGCTTTTGATCTGAAATATCCAGATTGATCCCCACCCATGCCGTTATTCGACCAGCCGCATCGGTTACCGGAACGCCGCGAGCCAGGATTGGATGCCATTGTCCATCCACACCGCGAAATCGGTGTTCGATACTCCACCGGCCACCTGTGCGTGCGCATTCTTTCCAAGCTGCGATTGTCTGTTCAGCATCGTTAGGATGAAGAGCCTTGGCCCATCCGAACCCAGCACATTCTTCCTGAGTCAATCCCACCAGTCTGAGGAATGACGAACTGGCGTAGGTACGCCGCCCCTCACCATCGGATATCCACACTCCATACTCGATCGATTCGCCGATTGCCCGATAGAGCCGCTCGCTGGCGGCAATTGCCGCTGTTGCGGTCTTCTGGTCGTGGATGTCGGCCATTGCTCCGATCCACTGATCAATTTCTCCTGTCGGGCGGCGGAGTGGAACAGCCACACTCAAGAACCAGCGGTATTCATCGCTATACCCGCGGCGAAGCCGGAATTCCTGTGCAAAGCGATCGCTGCTATCCATGCCTGCTTCCTGGATAGTCGCTTGCCACGCGACACGAATCCTATCGCGGTCATCGGGATGGATTGCATCCATCCATCCCCACCCTTGCGATTGTTCGAGCGACAGCCCGGTGTAGTCGAGCCATCTCTTGTTGAAGTACGAAGCGAGACCGTCCGGAGTTGTATTCCAAACGAGTTGGGGAATTGCTTCGGTGAGAGTGCGATAGCGGACCTCGCTTGCCCGCAGATGTTCCTCCGCTCTCTTGTGCTCGGTTACGTCGCGGGTGAACATTCGGGTATGGATGAACCGTCCATCCTCCCACAACGCCGTGGAGGAGACGAGGACATCCCGGACGCTGCCGTCCTTACATCGGAGTTGAGCGGACCAGTTATCCACTCGCTCCCCTCGTCTGAGACGGGCAAGGAGGTTAACCGCCGTTTCGCGATTGGTGTGGAAAGCCGAGAGGTGCTGGCCGACATATTCCTCTCGGGTGTAGCCGAGCATCTCCAATTCCGCCCGGTTCGCGCGCAGGATGGTTCCGTCCTCGGAACTCCAGTGCAACCCCACATTGGCGTTCTCGAAAAAGTCTGTCAGATTCCGCTCGCTCCGAAGAACCGCCTCTTCCGCCACTTTCCGGTCGGTCACATCCAAACACAATCCACTGAATCCAGCAAATGCCCCCGCGAGGGTGAACCGTGGAGTTCCACGAGCAAACACCCAGCGATACTCGCCATCGTGTCGACGGAGCCGGTATTCCACTTCAAATGGCTTCCGGGTATTGAACGCCGCAACGTAGAGTTCGAGGTAGCGTTCGCGATCGCCAGGGTAGATATTCTCGGTCCACCCATTCCCTTCTTCCTGCTTGAGAGTACGCCCTGTAAATTCCAGCCATGTTTTGTTGAAGTACCTTCGTTGGGAATGCTGGTCGGAAACCCAGATCAGGACTGGTACGCTGTCGGCCATGCTCCGGAAGCGCTCCTCGCTTTCTCGCAGGGCATTCGCAGCGCGTTCGCGCTCCGTCACATTCTGCCCGATTAATCCGAGACCAATCGATCGATTTTCAACTCCTATCACTGGAAAGACGCTGATTTGCCAAATGGACTCGGAGTTGTTAGTGGAACGGACTGTCAGGCGGCGATCGAGAGCCGGTTCGCCAGAGTGGAGAACCCGTTCGCAATCGTCCACCAGTTCGGGGGGGAACTTGGAGACGAGTTCCCGGATGGTTTTCCCCTGGTGGTTTGAAATGGGTTGCTGGGTTGTTTCCGCGAACGCGCGATTCACGCGCACGAACCGAAGTGTACGATCGAGCAAGGCAATTCCAACCGGAGCATTCTGCACGAGCGATTCGACCTGTGCGAGGGCCGCAGCGGTCTGTTCCTGGGCAACTGCCAGTTTGCGATTCAGTTCGGTCAACTCAGTCTCGCGCTGACGGATTGCTAACTCGACTTCCCGCCGCCGCGCAACCTCCACTTCAAGTTCTGCTTTTCGATCCAGGGCGATGGAAAGGGCTGCCTTGGCTCGCCGACGAGCCACAAGTTGGGCTTCACCTAGACCCGTACAACACCCCCCGCAGAAGAAGAACATGCCTGTCGCCACGAGGTTGCCCAACCCCGTCACCGACAATGATGGTTGTAGCGGCACAAAGAAGAATACCATCCCGGCCATGCTCAAGAGGAGGGTTACAATTCCCGGCCCAAATCCACTGCGCCAGGAGACAAACACAACCCCGAGTAATGCCATAACAAACAGGGAATCGTGATCGACCAGCGGATCGATCGCGGCCCGAAACGCGAGAACCAGTACCCCAATGAGAATGGCAACGATGTAGTCATTCCAGCGAGTCCACTTCGTTGGAGCGATCATGCGGTACAGGGTCGTATCGCCAATCTCTCTCTGTCCGGGGAAGGGCCGGGAGGATGCCGTCGTTGTCTCCATCACACGCGGAATAATGGGAATTAACGCAAATACGACCCCCCACGCTACCAAAACGGTGAGGAGTTTCACGACTCCGGACAGACCGTACAGTGGATACCAAAACAACGTGGCTTCGATCGTGTGAACGAATCCACAAGCCAGAATGAACAGGGCAAACGCGATGAACAGACGCGGATACGGCAGATTACGTTGGCGGGTGAAATAAAGCAAAATCAACGAGATTGTGATGCAGGCCAGTCCGATGAACAGGTCGGTCCCGATGTGAATCCACATCAACTCGTGAGGCCATCCTTCGTTGGTCCCGCGCGGACCCAACCCGGTGGTATCGAAGAGATGCCTCACGTACTCAAACATGGCATTCCCTATCAATAACGTCCGCCAGCCCACCCGATTTGTCTCAGCGGGTGGGCTGGCGTCGAGTTTCTGATAAATAAGCTACTACTTGAGATTCCAGATACGCAATCGATGGCTGAAAAAGCAGGAGTTCGAGCGCTTTCCCATTCCTGATCGTTCAATCATCGATCAATCATCTGCATTCCCAATTACCCAGTTATGGTATCCGGTTCCTCATACTTGTTTTCGGGTGTACAATGAGAGCGTCGCCTGGCCAACCTCGTGGGTTCGGAACCGCGCATGACTAATTCATCTTCAGTTGCACCTTCCGTGCCAAATGGACCACCTCAGCGCGTTTTGATTGTGGAGGATTTGGAGGACACGCGAGAGTCCCTGAAAGAATTGCTCCAGGTCAGTCTCGGGCTGGAAGTGGATACAGCGGAGGATGGGGCCAAGGGCTTGGCTTTACTCCGGGAGCACGCGTATAGCCTCGTCATCACCGACCTCCGGATGCCAAAGCTGTCGGGGATGAAGCTCATCGAAACTGTGCAGACCGAGAAGATTCCCGTCACCGTGATCGTCACCACCGGGCACGGGAGCATCAAGGATGCGGTCGAGGCAATGCGGATGGGGGCGTTCGATTTCCTCACCAAGCCACCCGACCCACAGCATCTTTGCCTCCTGGTAAAGCGGGC
>DASZJS010000058.1:0-5081 GCA_035947935.1 Gemmata sp.
AAGGGAATCGATTTGTTCTGCGATTTGCTGGTGATCGGGATATCCAGCATTGTCTCCAGTGAAACGATACTGGCCTCCTCATATTGAACCCCGACGTAGTACTGGTTGTGGCTTTTGGGATCGATCCAGAAGTTGCGTTTGTTGAACGCCACGCTGGAGTTGAACGCTGCAACGAGGTTCTCCATCACATCCCGCTGGGATAATCCAAGGTTGGCCGCTTTCGCCTGATCGACTTCCAAGATGTACTCAGGGTAATTCAATCGCTGGATGATTCGGGCATCCACTACACCGTTCACTCCCCGAACGTCAGTCAGGATTTCCTCGGCCACTCGCCTGGCTTTAACGGGATCTTTGGTTGTGATCTGGATGTTGATCGGAGTCGATTTCCCTTCGTTCATGGCCGAGCGAATCAGTCCCCCCGAATCGAATGCGAATTCGACGTTCGTTCGGGAGAACTCCGCGGTTGCCGCGTAGAACGGGTACTTCTTCGTATCGGCGCGGCGATGGGCATAGACTTCCTTGAGTTCCTTCTCAAACTCGGGATCGGATGCGAAACCCTTACGAAGTCGGGTAACGTGTTGCTGAGCGGACTGCTCCCGATCCGGCGTTAGTTGGACATGAAGAACGGCATCCATTGAACCGGAGTTCGAGGTATATGCAGCAGACCAGTCTGGCGTTACCCCGATTTCACTGATTACCATTTTCAAATCCGATCCCGTGGTCGTCTTCACGTAGTTCTCGATCGCTTCAATGTAGCCTTCCGTTACTTCGATTCGGGTTCCGGACGGGCACCGGGCGTAAATATCGAATGCCCCGGCATCCACCTCGGGGAAAAACTCCCGACGGAGGTTCAGCCCGAAGACCAGAACCACCAGAACGAGAATTGTCGCTGCAGCACCGATCACCAGGAACCGGGCGCTCATTGCTCGCTCCAGGGCGCGGCTGTACCACTTGATTCCCACATCGATGAGTCCTTCCCATTTCTCGAACATTCGAGAAATCCACCACTTTCGCGGTGGAGGGGGGTTGCGGTGTTCCCAGTCGTAACCGTGGGATTCAACCGGCTGGGGATGATCGTGCCCGCGCAGCCAGGCCGCACATCGCGTCGGGACAAATGTCCGGGATAGGACGTAAGCGATTGTCATTGCAAACGCCACGGCAAAGAACATCGGACGAAACAGAAACGGCCCGAGCCCGGGCATCAGTGCCAGTGGCAGAAGGACGAGCAGGGTACACAGGCTGGCGACCAGTTCGGGCATGGCCACTTCGCTTGCCCCGAGGAATGCTGCGGGCTTGGGACGGGCACCGAGTCCCATGTGACGTTCCGTGTTTTCCAGGCAGATGATCGCACTATCGACCAGCGGGCCAATTGCCAAAGCCAGTCCCGCGAGAGTCATCACATTGATTGTCTGACCGAGGCTATAGAGGCAGGCAATCGCCCCGAGCACGGCAACGGGGATCGTCATCACTGCAATCAGGGTCATGCGCCACTGACCAAGGAAGATCAGAATAACCATCGAACACAGAATAGCTCCGAGAATTCCCTCCTCGGCCAAACTTTCAATCGCCTTCCGAACGTAGATCGACTGATCCATGACCACTTCCAACTCAATATCCCCTGTGGATAATCGATCCTGCATGTCCTGACGATCCTCCTTGATCGCATTGACCACGCTCAATGTACTTGCCCCCTGTTGTCGGTAGACAGGTATGTACACCTGTTTGCGGCCTTCCACCCGAACGATCGTGGTCTGGATCATGTCCGCATCCTTGGGCTTGGCGATATCCCGAAGAAATACGGTCCCGCTTTTGTCGGTCTTGATCGGTATGTCGCCCATTCGCTCGATGATTTCGTACATGGAGTTCGAGTCGAGAGCGTAATCTGTCTGCCCGAACTTGGCATCGCCGGCAGGAAGGAAAATGTTGTACCGGTCCAGAGCGTTCATAACCTCAACAGGAGAGAGGTTCCGGGCCTGCATCTTGTCGCGGTCGATATAGGCCAGGATCGTTCGGACCTTGCCGCCATAGACGACCGGAGCATTTGAGCCGGGGAGTGCCATGATGAAGTTCCGGACCTCATAGCGGCCCACATCGTACAGAACTGATTCGCCGTGTGTCTTGCTGTTGAGTGCAACCATGCACACGGGTGTCGTTCCCGTGGGATCGAATGGAAGGATGACCGGCGGAAGAGTACCCGGTGGAAGGTTTGGGATGGCGGCGGTCGAGAGCGAGTTCACCTGCGCCAGCGCTGAACTCTCATCGATATCCCCGGCATAATAGTTCCGGATGATACTCGCTCCGATGATCGATCGGGACTCTTGTCGTTGTGTGCCGGCAGCCTGGCCAGTCCACCGTTCCATCCGGGCGGTGATATCCTTTTCCACATTCGTGGCCGACATTCCACCGTAAAACGTCAGCACCTGAACTGCTGGACTCTTGTATACAGGGAGGATGTCGGCGGGGATGAGGGTCAAGGCCACGCCCCCAGCTAGCACGATGGTCAACATCAGTACGGTGATCGCACGGGGGTTCCCGAGAGAGAAGCGGATCAATCCGTTCATGCGGTCTCATGGGACAGGGGTTTCAGGCTTCGAGGGGTTTCGCTGTCGCTCCACCCTGGTAGACAATGTCGGGTTCATCAAGACCCAGTCTTTCCGGCATTGGCCACAGTAACGGGTGTGCCGTCGTTAACTGGGACGTTCATCCCCGTTACGACTTGATCTTGCAGGCTCAGTCCGGAGAGAATTTCCACATCGATACCGTTATCCGTTCCGTACTTCACCGGGACAGTCTGGATCTTCCCATCCCGCACGATGCGAACGGTTCCATTGCCATCATCGGCCCGACCAGTCAGGGCTGCTGATGGAATCTGCAAAGCATCTTTATTGCCTTCCGTGAGAGTGAGAGTGGCTCGACCGTACATCCCTTGTTTGAGGCGGCCATCCTTGTTCTGGACATCCACCTCGACCCGCATGAGCCGCGTCTGGTAGTCCTCGGCTTGCGCTAACCTGGAAACCACCACTTTCTTGTCTCCTGCGGTCTGATAGGTCTCGCCAGGAAGGGCATCGAATGTGAGTTTGGCCGGTTTGCCTGGCGCGATAAAGGGAACATCTCGATCGGGAACGGGGATGACCACGCGCAACACATCGGTCGAAGCGACTGTGAGAATGGGCGTATTGCCGCTCTGTTCGCCGGTCTTGATGAAGTCGCCTTGGAGGAACCCCCGCTGTGTGATGACTCCATCGAATGGGGACCGGATTTTGCCATACCGAACCCATACCTCGGAATTCGCCAACTCCGCTTTCGCGACTTCGATGTCGGCCTTTGCTGCCTCAATGTCAGCTTCCACGCGCTTGATTTTCACCCGGGCGGCTGTTGCACG
This sequence comes from Gemmata sp., assembly GCA_035947935.1. Lineage (GTDB taxonomy): Bacteria > Planctomycetota > Planctomycetia > Gemmatales > Gemmataceae > Gemmata. The sequence goes on from DASZJS010000058.1 coordinate 3,383, forward strand.
CTCTTGCTCCGCATTCACCTTCTCCATGGCCCCGTTCTCCGCTTCAAGAGCCGAGACGTAGTAGTCCTCTTGCTCGTCCTGAACTCGTTTGTCCTCGGCACCCTTGGCGACCAGATCCTTGATGCGACCGAGTTGTCCCTCTCGATACTTCCGGAACGCGCTCTTGGCCTTGACCATGATTGCGGCAAGCTTTACCGATGCTTCGGCAGCGCGAGCTTCGGCCTCAGCCTCAGCCTTCCGGGCCTCGGTTTGCGCCAGCTTTGCCTTGGCATCATCAATTTTGGCCTTGTTCTTGGCTACCTCCGCTTCACGTTCGGGGATTTCGATTTCCGCGAGAAGGTCGCCCTTTTCCACGCGGTCTCCAATGTCCACGGTCAGCGTTTTCAGTTGTCCAAAAACCTTGGCGTAAAGGGCCGCGGCCAAGAAGGGTTCCACGGACCCAGGCTGCGTACACAATCGTGGTATTCCACCCTGCTTCGGAGTGACGACTTCCACTTTGACGCCCGACCGGTGCTCTCGATCCTGACCGTTCGATTCCGCAGCGTTTGCTTCCTCGCGAACGATCAGCCAATACCCTGCCCCTGCAGCGAGCGCAATCGACGCGACCAGGGCCATACCCCAGAGTTTCCAGGAGATTCCCGAAGCGTGTGTCTCCATCGTCGTATCTCCCTCGGTGGTCCGACTCGATCCCAACAACAGCTTATTCTGTATGTTATGCCATCGTGCAATCCTGGTGCCAAATCCTTGGCAACTTGCAATGCAGTTGCCCACGCAGCAATCCATTACCGGAAATGATCTCACTGTCCATTCTGGTTGCGCGTGAATGACAAACCTGAAGATCGCACTCCCATAGTCCTCACTCCCACTCTTTCACCATTGCGGTTATTCAACACCCGCAACGGCTTTTTTTTCGCCGCGGTGTTTTCTTAAAGACATGAGAGCCACGCAGTCGGCAAAAGCAACGGACTTGAGAAGTTCGGGCCTATTGCGTTTATGAACAGAATGTGTAGATTTGATGAAGTAATTACTTTGAATGATGAATTGGCTTTGAAAGCCATGATGACTGCCGCTGATTCTAGCCAATATTCGTTCGATATTCCATGGGAACTCCGACACAGATAAGGGAGGCTCGATGGGTGGCGTAGGCCCAGCGAACGGGTTTCGGGAATTGTGGTGCGAATGATGCCTCCGGTTCCCCCCTTCACCCCCACCACGGGCTTCGCGCCCAGATGCGATCTGCCCATATTGCAGTCGGAGCACTTTCATCCCGATGAGCTTCAGGAATGACCATTACATCTGTCGCGGTTGCATGCGCGAAGTCCTGTTGGATGACCATCCCCGGCAGCTTACCTCAGTGAAGTCCTCCGGCTGGTTCCGATCGAAAGCCGCTCTCGCCCTTGCCGTACTGATCCTCATCTTTGCCACCACAGTCCTACTCTGGGGATTACTACAATTCGTTTTGTGACTTCGATTCTCCAGATTGCATCACACAATTCTCTGAACAAGCCCTTCTCACCTATCCGCAACACAATCAGGCACTTCGCCGGTCCCCAATCTTATGTGGATATTAGCCGGGTACCTCCGAGAGAGGTGAACTCAATGCACCTGTTGCCTTCCCAGAAGGCGGCATGGGACATAGGATTTTCCTACCCCCGAGGCTTCTCCACATGCTGATTGACCGGCTCATCCGCTATCTCCT
>DASZJS010000059.1:0-4885 GCA_035947935.1 Gemmata sp.
CCCGGTCTCGCGTTGCGAGAGGACAGGCGGGTTTTCTCGCAACGCGAGACCGGGGCATCGCAATGCCTCTGCCCCCCCCACCCACGTAGACATCACGCGGAGCGTGATGTCTACGGTCCCGACAATACCTGCCACTCTCATGTCACCTCGATTGAACCATGCCCATTTTTGAACGTCAGGTGGGGCCAATCCGCCTAACCATCGGAATTACCCCGTTCGCGCTGATGTTGCCGTTGGTGGACCGGGCCATCAGAGCCGCGTATACCTCTTCCAGTGTGACGGGAACATCTTCAAAATCGGATACGCTCGGATTACTTCGAAGAGCAGCGACTGCTGTGGGTTCTGGATTTTGCACCAGAACCTGCCAGAATCGTCCCGTTCCGTTTTGCTCCAACACTGTCCCCAGGCAGGACGAATCCGGCGGGTTATCCGCAAACCGTAGGCTCAAGCGGCGAACCTTCTTCCGCAATTCCTCCAGCCGCATGGAGAGGATCAGCTTCCCTTCGCGCAATAACCCGACGTGAGTGCAGGCTTTTTCGAGTTCGGCGATGGAGTGGCTGGAGATGAGGATGGTCCGCCCGGTCGCTGCCAGTTCAACCAGGCTGGCGAGGAACTCGCGGCGAGTGAGCAGATCGAGCCCGGAGGTCGGCTCGTCGAGGAGCAGAACTTCCGGATCCGGAGCGAGTGCCAGCGCCAGCCCGACCCGAGCGTATCCGCCTTTCGAGAGATCCTTGAGCTTCTTCTCGGGGTCGAGTCCCAACCGATCCGCCCATTCGCGGTATCGGGGCAGGAATCCCGGTCGGTGGAACGATGCCGTGAACCAACCGATGTCACTAACCGTCATCCAGTCGTAAAACCGGGGCCGTTCAGGCATGTATCCGACGCGGTGTCGGAGTTCGGTCGCCCGCATCCAGCAATTGAGGCCGAGAATGGCGGCTTGGCCGGAATCGGGCCGAGCAAGTCCCGTGAGTATCTTCATCGTCGTGGTTTTGCCGGCACCGTTATCGCCCAGGAACGCGAAAACGGCTCCTTGCGGTACTCGCAGGTCCAGGCCGTCCAAGGCCGTTTTGCCACGATACCGCATGACCAGTCGATCGCAAGAAATCACATCGTCGGGCATCGGGCTTTCTCAACGTGCCAGGAACTCCGGTCGCAAGTATTGACCCCGGAGGGGTCGCAGCAATTAGCCGGGGGTTGAGCGCAGCGACACCCCCGGTCTCGATACGTTTTCTCGACCCTGGAGGGGTCGCAGCACGCGCGTCTGCGACCCCTCCAGGGTCGTTCCGTTCTTGCGATCGTAACCGGTGGTATCGCTGCGCTCAACCACCGGCTAATCGCTGCGACCCCTCCAGGGTCGGTACCGGCAAAATGTTTACCCTTACCTTACCGTGCTAAGAACTTGTCCTTGACCTGCGGGTTGACCACCCACTCCGCGGGCCACTCGCCCGCTAGAAGCTTCACAATCGCCTGGGCGGGCACCCGGGCCATATCCTCCCGCGATTTCCGATCGACTCCAGCCGTGTGGGCAGTCAGCAGGATGTTCTCCAGGCTGAAGAGAGGATTGCCCGCGGGCGGTTCCTTCTCGAATACATCCAAGGCAGCCCCTGCAATCCGGTTCGCTTTCAAAGCATCGTACAGGTCGCCCTCGTGAACGACTCCGCCCCGGCTCGTGTTCACAAGGTAAGTGGATGGCTTCATTAACTCCAGTGTTTCCCGCCGGATCATGTTCTTCGTCAGCGGTGTTTTCGGAACATGCAAGCTGACCACATCGGAACTCTGAAGGAGTTGCTCGAACGAAACGAGCGCGACGTTGTGAGCCTCGCAGAAGCCATGATCCGGAGCGATTTCGGTCGCCAGTACCTTGAACCCGAATGCGTTGGCCCGCAGCGCCATCGCTTTCCCGATCCGTCCGAGCCCGACGATCCCGAGGGTGGTGCCGCGGATAAACCCAACTGCTCGCCGCGGCCATTTCCCCTTCCTGATTTCAGTATCCTGCCAGCGAAGGTTCCGCACAAGGGATAGTATCAGCATGAAGGCATGTTCTGCCACAGCCTCCTGATTCGTGCCGGGCGCGAAACACACGGCGATCCCATGATCGGTCGCGGCCTGGAGGTCAATTGCATCGTACCCCACTCCCGCCCGAGCGATCACCTTGAGTCCGGCAGCCGCGGCCTTGGCGATTGCCGCCGGAGTGTACGGTTCAGAGCCAGCGAGCGAAGCGAGGCAGCCAGGGAGCTGCACCAGCAATTCGGCCTCAGTCATTTGAGCTTCGGGGCCGAAGTCCTTGCGAGCGGGATACTCGATCGTGTAACCGGCTTCCTGGAGAATCGGACGATAAACGTGTTCGATCTCACGGAGTGGTGCGGGAGCAACCAGGACTCGGCGGGTCATGGAAAAGATTCCGGATAATGGTAGAGGGAGACTTAGCGATCAGGATACAGAAATGCGTCCTATTGGGAATGAACCTTCGCATAGCAAGTGGTGTCAATCCGCCAATTCCCTAAGATGACATTTTGCACCCGAACCGGATCGGGAGTATTCCGATTGTCCGGGTGTCTGGGGTATTGATGGGCTCTTCCACCGATCCTTTGTCACAACATACCGGGAAAAATGCCATGTTCCTTGACTGATGACTCGATCCGGCTGATGATACAATGAGTGAGGTGCGGATCGTCCGCACCAACATCAGCCGGCATGGCACGGTCGATTATTCGACCCCCGGAGGCAAGCCCACGACAACGGTGTTATCCACCCCCGTTCCGCTGCGGCACCGCAGACCTCCGGAGGCAACCCCCATGCCCTGAAGGAGGTCACTTGAACACCGCCACGTTGACCACGGTGCCTACCCCATCATCCCGCCCAATCCTCAGCAGCGCCCTTCACCGGGCCTGTCTTGCGGCCAAGGTCGCTGCCGACAACAAAGGGCGGGACATTCTCGTGCTGGATATGCGATCCTGCACTCCCCTGTTCGACTACTTTGTCATCTCGACCGGCATCAGCCGCCGCCAGATTCATACGGTGGCGGAGGAAACGGACGCTGCGCTTCGAGCCGAAGGCGATACTCGCCTTGGCATCGAAGGGTACGAGGCGAGTAAGTGGATCGTGCAGGACTACGGGGACATCGTGGTCCATGTGTTCGATCCCGACACCCGCGACTACTACAAGCTCGAAGAGCTGTGGGCGGACGCGAACAAGGTGGACTGGGAGCGGGAAGGCGACTGACGCCCGCGGGGGAACTCTCCCACGTCATCGGCTGACACCGGCAAGTTGACCGGTGCGGGGCCGATGTCGCCTCGGCTGATCTGATTACCCACATCCATTCGTGAAGTCCGTTGTTTACAGGAAATATGCCGAAACGAAGGTTCGTCGCGGGACACACATCGCAATTGCGATCGGGCTGTTGGTGAGCTTCGAGGTAAGCGCCCGGTGAATGGATACCGTCAGCTCAATTGAGGTCGCGATACGGTAAATTGGTCTGCTGATCTTTGATGATCTACAAGAGCCGCACGGCAGTCGCCCCTTCCCAAAAACCCATCGCCTCCTTCAATTCCAGCTCCTTCTTGTGGGGCGCTCCCGACGGTGATCGAATGGCACCTCCTTCTCCAGCGTTACTTCTTGCCAACGGGGATGACTTCTTCCCCCTTCGGGGTCAGGCGCATGCGAGCGAGCAGCTTGCCCTCAGGAGTTACGATCTTCTCCGGGTAGATGCTGTATAGGTGGAGTCGGTCATGCGACCAGACGTCGCTCTTCCCGTTGAGGACGGAGGACCAGACCTCCTTGCCCTTATGCTGTGCATACATACTGACGACGCCGAATCGGCCGCAGGCATATTCCCAACGGGTCTTGCCGTCCACTTCGCGAGCCTCAAGGACCAGCAAGACTTCGGGGTCCGTTCCCTCCGTGGTGACGAGCGCGAACAGGGCACCATCCACCACGCCAGTCTTGGCCTCTGAGTAGCGGTACAGCGGCGTGGGCAGGAGACGCAGGTCCACGCGTTTGCCTTCGTAGTCGATGATGTGGCCGGTGAACTCCTTGGCCAACCCCCGCATCTGCACCAGCCGCGCTTCACGGCTCGCCGCCGGAGAGGCGGTGTCGGATAGTTCCTTCCGCGCCAGTCCCTCCTGCGGCGTCCATTGATTGTTCCCATTGGGTCGGCTCACCACGAGCTTGTCGCGGTCCAGGGCGAGGAACTCATGGAGGATCTTGTGGCCGCCTTCCCACCCGGGTGCTGGGTGCGAGAAGATGCCGCCGAGGGCCGCAGGCCGGCCGTCCCGTAACCACAGGAAGACCACTCCTTCCACCAGCCGTCCCTCCCGAACCGGGTTGGTCCACTCGTGGACCGGCTCTTTCAGGAGTTCCAGATCCTTCTTGGGGGCGCTCTCGACGGTGATTGAATACTCAGCGATTTCTTTGCGGTAAATCGGCAGCATCTTTTTGGCAAGGGTCTCGGCCGGATCGTCGGCGGCAAACAGCACAAACAAGCTGAGAAAGGCCATGATCGCTCCTTTGACTCGGCGTCACTTGTCGACACGGGAATCACTTCGACCCATCAGATTTTTTCCGCGTAAGCCGGATTAGGCCGAGAGCAACCCAGCACGGAGGATCACCAAAGACAGCAGGATCGCTGTTTCGTTCGATTGGGGGCGGACATCGCCCGAGATCCTCGACGGCTTGTGCCTGATGATTATAAAGACAAAATGTCTTGAACGTCAAGAGTGTATGCGCAAGTTTGAGTCGCTTATCAAGGAACGCAGTTTTCCTGCCGACTGAGCCTCCCCTGTTACAGCTTCAGAAGGCCAAACGGAACGGGGCCCTCTCGGATCTATCATTCACTGTAAGCGTCCCACCAATTCGTGTCGTCGATTCCGTCAACATGTACAAGTCT
>DASZJS010000060.1:0-7311 GCA_035947935.1 Gemmata sp.
TTCCACACTCTCGCCGTATTGTCATGACTGCCAGTGACAATCCGAGTCCCATCGGGGGAAAAACTCGCACTGGAGACCAAGTGCGTGTGTCCCTGGAGTTCGATCAGCGATGCGCCTGTCCGCACATCCCACACTTTCGCCGTACCTTCATCACCACCGGTGACGATCTGCGTCCCATCAGGGGAAAAACTCGCACTGGAGACCCCGGCCGTGTGTCCTTTGAGTTCGATCAGTGGTGTGCCGGTCCGTGCATCCCACACTCTCGCCGTACTGTCGTTGCTGCCAGTGACAATCCGCATCCCATCTGGGGAAAAACTCACGCTCGTGACACGCCTCCTGTGTCCTTTGAGTTCGATCAGCGGTGTGCCGGTCCGTGCATCCCACACTCTCGCCGTACCGTCGTTGCTGCCAGTGATGATCCGCATCCCATCTGGGGAAAAACTCACACTGTTGACCCCGCCTGTTTGTTCCTTAAGGTCGATCAGCGGTGTGCCGGTCCGCACGTCCCACACTCTCGCCTTACTGTCCCAACTTCCAGTGACGATCCGCGTACTATCGGGGGAAAAACTCGCAGCGAAGACCGCGTTTGTGTGCCCCTTCAGTTCAATCAGTGGTATGCCCGTCCGCGCATCCCATACTCTCGCCGTACTGTCGTTGCTGCCAGTGACAATCCGCGTACCATCAGCGGAAAAACTCGCAGCGTAGACCGCGCCTGTGTGCCCCTTGAGTTCGATTAGTGATGTGCCCGTTCGTGCATCCCACACTCTCGCGGTGTTGCCGACAGTACCGGTGACAATCTTTGTTCCATCAGGGGAAAAACTCGCACTGGCGATCCCGGCAGTGGGCTCCTTAAGGTCGATCAGCGGTGTGCCGGTCCGCGCATCCCATACCCTCGTCGTATTGTCATTACTACCAGTGACAATCCGCGTACCATCAGGGGAAAAACTCACGCTAAGTACAGAGGCCGTGTGTCCATACAGAGTGAAGATGCCGCCGCATGTCTGCTGCTTCAAGTAATGCCATTCCCAGCCACGCTGTTCTGTGGGGACATGATCGAGACACTCTGCTGCCATTTTTACGTCGCGATTATGATAGGCGGTCACTGCCAGAACTATATTGCTGACACCGAGTTGGTACTTCAATTCGTTGCCGTGATTAGTGGCGCGATGGATGGCTTCATCACGTTTGCCGATTGCCGCGTTGGCCTGGTTGAGAGCCTTGTCACGTTCACGGAGAGCTTCATCTCCTCTTTCAATTGCCTCGTCTCGTTCGCTTACACGCTGAGCTTCAGCACGACGGGCCGTTTCTGCTTCGCGATATTTCAGGTAGCACACTGTCGCACCCACGACCAAGGCCAGCACCACGGTTGCCGTCGCTCCAGTTACCCGCGGATTCCGCTTCACCCACTTCCACGCTCGCTCCATCGACCCGACTGGCCGAGCAAGGATCGGGCGACCTTCCAAATACCTGCGTAGGTCATCTGCTAATTCGGCCACGGAGGCGTAGCGATCCCTCGGCTGTTTCCGTAGACACTTAAGACAAATAGTCTCCAAATCGCGGGGGACCTCCGGGCGCAGCTCGCGGATATTCAATATCGGTTGGTTCCGCACTTTCTCCAGGGTCTTGGGCCAGGATTCCTCGCTGGACACAGGTGGTCGGCCCGTGAGGGCGAAGTAGAACACGGCACCAAGGCCGTAAATGTCTACGCATTTCGTAACCGGCTCATTGCCCAGAGATGCTTGCTCAGGGGACATGTATTCTGGTGTGCCGATAGCGATGCCGATCTTGGTCATCCCATCAGTGGTTTCAACAGCACGGGCGAGGCCAAAGTCAGCAACCTTGGGAACGTTTCCAGGTCCAAGGAGGATGTTGTGCGGCTTGAGGTCGCGGTGGATCAGCCCCTTGTCGTGGATCGCCTGGACCCCGCGGGACACCTCCTCTAGAATCCGGGCCGCCTCACGAGGTTCGGGCAAGCCATGACTGACCCGAGCATGCCAGTTGTCCCCTTCGATCAATTCCATTGCCAGAAACAAGTCGCCGTCCGATTCGCCCGTCCCGTAAATCTGCACCACGTTCAAGTGCGTCACCTGCGCCATTGCCTCCGCTTCCTTGCGGAAACGTGTACGCATGCGGTCGGCCATCGAGCCTTCGCCGAGCTTATCACGACGGATGACCTTGAGAGCAACTTCGCGGCGCAATAACTGATCTCTAGCCCGGTACACCACACCCATGCCACCACGACCAAATTCGTCGAGGATTTCATACCCAGACACCTCCGGCGGGACCGAGCCGACCTTCTTGAACACTTCGCGAACCTTCGCCCCAAGAGCAGAATATTGTTCCTGGTAATCGCTCAAGCTTGGGTTCTCGTTGGCCAGTATGCGAAAGCGAACTTCGGTCTCCAATAGGGCGGCCAAGTCATTGTGTGAGTGCATCAAAGCTGGGTAGCGTTCAAGATACTCGGCAACTCGGGCTGGCTTGCCATACTGCAGGCGCAACTCCAACTCGCGGTGGATCAGTTCCACCAGGAGCTGCCACCGAGCCATCCCATCGCCTTCCAGAAAATCGTCGATGACCGGTAATTGTCCGGCCCGAAATGCCTTTTCGAATCGATAGGCGATTTCGTCAACCGGCAGCGGAACATAGCAATACTCGCCGGTCGGGTTCAGGTCTGCCATGTGGGCGGCTACTCCTCGGAGAGAAGCGTTTCAATTCGCTTTCGGAATCGCTCGATGATGCGGTGTACTGTCCTGGTAGAAAGTCGAATCGTCTTTGCTACCTTGTCCACTGTTTCCCCAGACATAAATTGGTCCAGAATGGCACGTTCATCTTCATCGAAGCCAGCCAGGGCAATCATCAGCAATTCGGAGAGAATCGCCGTCTCAGCCGGCCCAGGTTCTGCTGTGGCTTTCCGCCAGTCCTCAAACGGTACCTCGACGCTTGCATCACGTTTCTGTGTGCGTAGATGACGGTTGCGGTTCAGGCACTTGCGAAAAGTGATGTGCGAAAGTACTCCGAGGACCATGCCCCAGTTATGGAGCGTGATTTCCCCCTTGCGGCGTCCCTCGAAGAAAGACTCGAATACCGACAGTGCAACGCTTTCCGGATCGACTTTGGCTCCGAGCGATTTGTCCAGCGTCTTCGCCGCCAACGCGACCATACGGTCAATGAAGCGTTCGTAGAGCTGGCGGGCCGCCTCTTGGTTACCACCATCAAGTTCAGACACAAAGCGATCAAATGAACAAAGATCTCCGGCAAACACGATACGGCTACTCCGGTCAGAGAATCACCTGTGTGTAAGGATCCAGCGCATTGAATATCACCAGCGGAGTTCGGAATTGACAAGAAAAATCCAAAATCTGGATCGATACAGTCGTCATCGCGAGTTCAGTTGTCAGCACGGATGTCCGCCGATTGAGCATCGAGAATCTGCTCCGGAGCAATGTAGTCCGGTGTCCCCAGCATCCGCCCTTCGCCTGTCAGGTTGCTATTGAAACCAGCTTCACTCGTCACCATCGCCAATCCAAAGTCCAGAATTTTGACCGTGTGCTTCTTCCTCTCACGATCCACATGCAGGATCAGGTTGGCTGGCTTGATGTCCCGGTGAACCATTCCCTTCTCATGAGCATGTTGCAGTCCGTTCGCCACCTGCTGCACGTAGTAACAGGCATTCGTAACAGGCAGGGAACTCCGTGCCTTAACCAGTTTTCCCGACTCCTCGCCCTGGACATACTCCATGCTGAACACCAGCAGATCGCCGAGGAGTCGAGCCGAATAGGCCCGGACGATGTTGGGGTGGTCTAGCCGAGCAGCAGACTGAATCTCCCTACGGAACCGATCGATGGCACCCGGTCGAGCCATAATCTCCTTGCCCATCACCTTGAGAACCTCATCGCGCCCCAGCAGTGTCTTGTGAGCTTTGTAGACAACACCCATCCCGCCACGGCCCAGTTCCTCGATGTTCTGGTATTCCGGGTTATTCACTAATTCGGGTGGCAGTGAACCAAGAGAAGAAAAGGGTGTAATTGGGGCGGGTTGATTCAGGCTGAGTGCGAGGCCGGATACCGACTTGTCAGGGGTATTCGCCGAGCAGAGCGGCCCGTCGTGACAGCCTACGAGAGGGCTTTCGATTATTTCTAGGAGTTACGCAGTTGAAGGCATTTTGTACCAGGGTTGAGCCAAGTAGGTGCGAACGTAGTCGACTAATCTGTGCGCATGGTAGTGCGGCGACTTGGGTGACAGCGGGCCGTCAGCCATTTGGAAGGGGAAGTACGCGATCAAGAACAGATTGCTGAGTCACGGGAAGTTTGAGTTTTTTCAGGAGTTCCGTGAAGCAACTTCGCCCCTTCTCGACCCAGCGTTGGATCTCCGCGATCACACTCGACAGCGTGAACGTCGACAGATAGAGGCGTAACGATTCCAGGACGCTCGTCACAATCGTTTGCCGACGGGCACCGGTCATCGTCTTGTTGGTGCGGCCGGTCTTGCGGGCTTGGGCCGGGGAACGGAGTGTTCGCTCGGCCTCATTGTTCGTGGCCCCGACCGTCTGGGTTTTCTGGTTCGGTTGCTTCACCGGTTCGGTCGTCACGAACGGGAACAATTCCTGAGCTCACATCAGCCTCATGAGTTCGGTGGCCAACAAACGATAGTCGTCGTCCAGTCCTTCGAGGGGTGGCAAGTCCGCAGCCCAGATGGGTCCGCACAACTCAAAGATCTCGTCATCCAAATCGGCGATCCGTCGGTCTCGACCGGCGTCGCCGAGTCGTTTGTCCTGTTTGATGCGACACGCCGCGCGGTAAATCTCCAACAGGCGGTCGGCGAACGTGCGGTAGTCCAGGTTGTCCGGCGCTTGGAGGGTCAGCTTGATGGCCTTGCGGAGCAGATGCGCCCAGCACTTTTGCGACTGGGTGAAGTTGGCATAGACCGCCGCATCGTCGCTGACCACGAGGCCGGTGAACGTGGTCGGATCGAGAATCGGCTTCAACGTGTCGGCGTCCTTGTGGACTCCAAAGAACAGCAAGCGGGCCTTCTCCGAGAGGAACGCCTAGACGCTGTTGAGGCTCCAACTGGTTTCATCCGCGTGTACCACCGCCGAGTTGGCGAGCAAGGTGCAGAGGATCTCGAATTCGTTTTGCCAGTGGCATGACAACTGATGGAGCAGTGCATCCGCCTGCGACTTCGTCAGCTTCAGATGCTGGAAGAAATTGAGCATGAGACAGGCTTTGTCGAAGGAGAGGCCGGCGATGTAAATCAGATAGGCAATCGTGACGACGATCTCCATGCCGAACTCACTGCGACCCAACACACCGGGGATCTTTCCATAGCAGCTTTTCGGACCGCGATAGATGTGGTAGGCGACTGACACCGCCCGGCCATACTCCAACCGCCACACCGGCCGTGTGTGCGAAAGCTCACAGTCACATTTGGCCACGCCATTGGGAACGATGTCTTCGGAGCGTTCCGCCTGTGCGATCTTGTCGGCCGTCGTGACGCGACCTCGTCGGCCTTGGCGTCGGACCTTTTGCTTCTTCTTGCCGCGTCGTTCCTGCCTCTTCTCTTCGGCTCGCATCGAAAACGGTTCATCGACTTTGGCTGTCGAGGAATCAGCGAGTTGCTTCTCCAGTTCCGCGATGCGTTGCTTCGCCGCTTGCAGATCACGCAGCGCCGACAACATCAAATCCACCAGCCGATTGGGGTCGATCCGTCCCGTCAGTAGATCGTCCTTGAGTTGCGAGATGCCGTCCATGTCGCATCAATAACCAACTCGATCTGGCGGGAGTAGGGCTTGTCCAGGGTTGAGTCGTCGAGGACGAGAAACCCCTCGGTTTTACGGACCTGCGGCGCAACCTCCTGCCACAGCGTCTCAGGGTCGGGTTCGAGGCGGTGCAACAACCGCGTGAAAGCGTCGTGGGCGGGGCTGTCGGAAGGGTCGGGTTGCACGCGGGCGGCCTCTAAGGCGCTGCAGACTTTGGGCGTGGCGGCCAAGAAGTCGATGTAGTCGATCGCCTGACGCTTAGGAGAGTTCATCCCCTCAGCCTAACGCTCTCACACAAAAGCGCAAGTACAGCTTCCGCTCAACTGCGTAACTCCTACAATATGAAACAGGATTTGGAAACAATTCAAACTGCTAAAATGAGCAGTAATAATCTCGTTATCCTGAATCTCCCCACGAATGGTGGACAAGCCTTACGGTCGCTAAAGATGGGGCTGAGCGAAGTATTGCAACAGAGTCGAACATGAAGGCATTTTCACCCGGATGGATGAAATAGTGCTGTAGGCGGTAGTATGGAAGTTGGTCGGTGTTGTGCAGTGGTCGTTGATTGCTTGGTGCCTTGTGCCCGCAACAGAGTCGGACCCAGATGCCGTGAGGCACCCCGAGTTGGGCCGAACGCTCGTGCCCGCGTGGGAGACTCCATTATCTGCCGGCGTCCGCACACCGCCGACCAACTGGAGGGCTCACCGTGGATGCTACACTGCCTGTCGTCCTCCCCATTTGCTGCGGAATCGATGTCCATAAGAACACTCTGACCGCCTGTCTGCTCACAACGGGTGCCTCAAACCAGGCTGTTTCTGAGGTTCGCACGTTCCGCACCACCACCACCGCGTTGCAAGAACTGGCACGCTGGCTCCTCGATACCAAGTGCCCAACTGTCGCATTGGAGAGTACCGGGGTCTATTGGAAACCGGTGTTCAACATCCTAGAACCAGTCGGATTGGAAGTCGTTTTGGTCAATGCTCAGCACGTCAAGAACGTGCCCGGTCGCAAAACCGATGTCAAGGACTCGCAGTGGCTGGCCACGCTGTTGAGGGTCGGTTTGTTGCGAAGCAGTTTCGTACCACCCAAGGAGATTCGGGAGTTGCGTGACCTGACCGGCTACCGGACTCAAGTGATCCGCCAACGCGCCCAGGAGTGTAACCGCATCCAGAAGCTGTTGGAAGATGGCAACATCAAACTCTCCAGCGTCGCCACAGACATCCTGGGCAAAAGCGGGCGGGACATGCTTCGGTCACTGGGCGGGGGAGTCAATGACCCTAAGCAACTGGCCAACTTGGCACAGGGGAAGTTGCGGTCCAAACTCACGCAACTTGAAGAGGCTCTGCGAGGTGTGCTGAGCGAGACCCAACGCTGGTTGTTGCGGGAACAGATGGCCAAGGTGGAGGAATTGGACAAAGCGATCGAGCGGTTGGACGCTAAGATCGCCGAGTTGTGCCTCTCTTTTGCCTGTGCGTTGGCGATACTGGACCAGATCCCAGGCGTGAGTACCAGGATCAGCGTCGCCACCGTGACATGCGGCCAAAGGACGCCGTTGA
>DASZJS010000061.1:0-3030 GCA_035947935.1 Gemmata sp.
TCCGATCTGACCATCGCAGCCTGGTTCTCAATGAACCCATCGGCGCTCTTGCCCATCTCGGCTTCGCCCGCGCCTATGCCCTCCAAGCCGACAGAGCCAAGGCCCGCGCCGCCTACAATGATTTCCTCACCCTCTGGAAAGACGCCGACCCCGACATCCCCATCCTGAAGGAAGCCAAAGCGGAGTACGTGAAGCTGCAGTAGCCACCTCCGAACACATTGACTTGCACCGCCAGACGCCATAGCATTCCTGCGAATGATCGGCCAAACCATCTCGCACTACCGCATCGTCGAGAAGCTCGGCGGTGGCGGGATGGGTGTGGTGTACAAAGCCGAGGACACTGAGCTTGGCCGCTTCGTTGCCCTTAAGTTCCTTCCCGAAAACTTAGCGCAGGACCCGCAGGCGCTGGAACGTTTTCGGCGTGAGGCGCGGGCCGCATCGGCGCTGAATCATCCGAACATCTGCACCATTTACGAGGTCGGCAAGCACGACCGCCAGTCTTTCATTGCGATGGAGTATCTAGAAGGTGTAACGCTGAAGCATCGGATAGAGAACCGTCCCATGAAGCTGGAACAGGTGCTGGACTTGGGAATCCAGATCGCAGATGCGCTTGACGCAGCGCACTCGACTGGCATTGTGCATCGCGACATCAAGCCGGCGAATGTATTTGTCACTGCCCGCGGAAATGCCAAAATCCTCGATTTCGGGCTGGCCAAACTCCACGGGATCGGGCGACCAGTGCTCACCAGCGGCACGGCCATGCCAACTGCAGCTGCCGACATGAACCTTACCAGCCCGGGAACGGCGGTGGGAACCGTGGCGTACATGTCACCAGAGCAGGCACGGGGCGAGGAGTTGGACCCGCGCACGGATCTCTTCTCCTTCGGCGTGATGCTGTATGAAATGGCCACTGGCAAACAACCCTTCACGGGGAACACCTCTGCGGTGATTTTCAACCAGATTCTGGAGCGAACGCCAGCCAGGCCCTCAAGTTTGAACCCTCACCTACCGCCCAAACTTGAGGAGATCATCGAGAAGAGTCTAGAAAAAGATCGGGATATGCGGTGTCAGACGGCCGCGGAGCTGCGGGGAGATTTGAAGCGTCTGAAACGCGACACACAATCTGGCAAGACGGTGGCAAAGGAATCCGGCACGACAGAGGCTGCGGTCACGAAAGCCGCACCCGCGGTCGCCGAGAAGAAAGCTAGCTATAAAGCGGTTCTAGGCGGGATCGCCTTGTTGGCGATTGCAAGCGCTTTCCTGGTGGTCAAACGAATGAACGTGCCATCGCCAAGCATTCCTTTGTATCACCAGCTCACTTTTCGTCGAGGCACGATTCGGGGAGCCCGTTTTGCGCCGGATGGACACACGATCGTGTACAGCGCCGCCTGGGAGGGGAATCTTTACGAGATATTCACGACAAGACCAGAGAGCCCGCAGTCGCTCTCATCAGGGCTGGTAGGTTCGGAAATACTGGCGATTTCCTCGACAGGCGAAATGGCGGTTTCTCTCAAAGCGCATCCCTTAGTTCCTTATATCGACACTGGGACTCTCGGGCGGGTGCCGCTGGTAGGCGGGGCTCCGAGAGAGATCGTTGACGGGGTGGAATGGGCAGACTGGGCATCCGACGGCAATAGCCTTGCAATTGTGCGCGAATTGAACGGAAAGAATCATCTGGAGTTTCCCATCGACAAGGTGCTTTACGAAACCGATGGCTGGATCAGCGATGCCAAGGTTTCTCCTCGTGGTGACACGGTCGCATTTATCGATCACAGCACGCCGAGGGATGACGCAGGATCGGTCGAACTGGTGGACCTGATGGGCAAAAGGAGGACCCTCTCATCAGGATGGGAAAGTGCGGACGGATTGGCGTGGGCCCCAGGTGGCGGTGAAGTCTGGTTCGCCGCTACGAAACTGGGAGCGGCTCGGGCTCTCTATGCGGTCGCCCTCTCGGGCAAGGAGAGGCTGTTGGCAAGAGTCCCCGGTTCGCTCACATTGCAAGACATCTCACGCGACGGCCAAGTACTGCTCACCCGCGACATGGTGCGTGTGGGAATGATCGGGAAGGCTCCTGAGGGATCGCAGGAACGAGATCTCTCGTGGCTCGACTTTTCTGTCCCACTCGATCTTTCAAGCGATGGAAAGATTTTATTGTTCGCGGAGAGCGGAGAGGGAGGCGGGCCTCGTTACACAACCTTCATTCGCGGGACGAATGGTTCTCCGGCGGTTCGACTCGGAGAAGGGTTCGCTTTGGCGCTCTCGCCGGACGGCAAATGGGCGTTAGTGCGTACGCCTGACTCTAACAACTTAGCCCTTTTGCCGACAGGGGTAGGAACCGCGAAGACCATTGTGAGCGGCAACCTTTCACACAATCGGGCCCGGTGGCTGGCAAATGGTAAGCAGTTTGTATTTTCAGGGAGTGCGCCCGGGAGCGGAATACAATTATACTTGCAGGATATCGCAGGCGGTGAGCCCAAAGCCTTCACAACCTCCGGGCTTAACGCATCAACGTTCGCGATTTCGCCCGATGGCACGCAAGTAGCGGCGATCGGACCTGATGGCCACGGGTATATTTACCCGATCGCTGGCGGCGAAGCACGCCCTGTTCCCGGGATGGAAGCGGGTGAGGTACCCACAGGATGGACAACAGAAGGACGGGCCCTGTACGTTTATAGTCCGTCCGAATTACCCGCCCGCGTCTTTAGGCTGGATGTTTCAACCGGGAAAAGAACTTTGTGGAAACAGTTCACGCCAGCCGACGCAGCAGGGGTGGACCTGATTAGCCCGATCCTGATCACCCCCGGCGGAGATGCCTACGTCTACGAGTACGGTCGAACATTGTCCGATCTGTATCTGGTAAAAGGGCTGAAATAAGCTTCGTCCACCTAGATCTTGCGTGCTTGGGTGCGCCGCTCTATTCGCTTGATCCGGATAACAGCCGTTGTGAAAAGACGCCGACCCCGACATCCCCATCCTGAAGGAAGCCAAGGTGGAGTACGCGAAGCAGCAATAGCCACCTCCGAACTGATT
>DASZJS010000062.1:0-4952 GCA_035947935.1 Gemmata sp.
TGGAACTACTGGGTCTGTTGTGGCATCGGTGGAGTTGTAGGTTTCGATGGGTCATTCCCGTTCCATCGGGATGGCATCGCGCACCAGAGATAAATCTCGATCCCGACCGCGGCCACGAAGATCACCACGCTCCCCCATTGCGATAAGGTAAGCCCGAGGCCGACGGTTGGCTCGATTCGGAGCGATTCGTTAATGAATCGGTGAACCGCATAACCGACCATCAGGATCACAATGAGCTGCCCATCGTGACGCCGATAGGGGAAATACGCCAATAGCAGAAAGATCAGTAGAACCATGCTGACTGTTTCGTAGAGTTGTGTGGGGTAAAGCCCAACCGTTTGCGGAGTGAAAGGCGGTAGGTTTATTTCTCTGCCTTCCCGCTCAACGACGAGAGTGAGTGCTGCTTTGCCGCGCGGCCAGTCGCGTGTCAATTCTTCCAAATAATCTGCCGGGTAAAGTTCAATCCCAGGAGCGACATTCAGAGCGGCTTCCTGCCCCTTAATGTAAGCAGGCAATGTGTCGAATTCCACTCGTGTCCGGCCTTGTGAGGTTCCTTTCACCCGCCCACCTACTTCCTTTATTCCGCCGATAGCTGCTTTGGATTGTTCTTCGGTACCAACGAGGTCCACCAGGATGGAGTTTGGCTTCCCGTTCACCTTCACCACTCGGTCGCCTGGCAGCAATCCAGCCTTGGCCGCAGGAGAACCTGGCTCAACAATCGTGATTTCAGCCCGAGGATCTTCGTGGCGATTGGTTCGGTCGTGGGATCGGATCGCAAAGCCGGTGGATGTCTGGAGATATTGTTCGGTAACGAGTTGTCCGCGGGCGTGCGCTGGTAGTAGTGGGAAGTGAGCGGCACCGAGTGGTATCATGGCGCATTGTTCGCACGCCACTTGCCCCCAACAACAGCCGTTCAGGTAACATCCTATCCGACCAATCGCCAACCCCAGTGCGAGAAGAGGTGCAACTGCATCCGCCAATTGCCAGCCGGACACATTAATTCGCCGCATCACGAACCAATAAAAGAGACCATAACCAATCGCTCCACCGAGAGCCGACCCGTAGAAAATGATCCCGCCTTCCCAGATTTTGAAGAAAGCTGAAATCATTCCAAGGATCGAATGGTCAGGGAATTGATTGGCGTACTGGATCATGTAAAGAACACGGGCTCCGATGAGTCCGGAGATGAACACCCAGATGGTAAAGTCTTGGAAGCGTACAGCCGGCATCCCGATCGGTTTTGACCGCTCAGTGCCCCACAATGTCACAAGGATGAACGTGACGAACAGCATCGCCCCGAATCCATACACCGGAATACCATCCGGCATGAAGGAGTTCTTGATGAACGGAATAGTAAAGAGGACTTGTTGCATGGAGGAACCACAGTGCAGAGTTCAAAACCTATTGTGGAAGTAACGCCTGCTGAACCATTCCCGCGTTCGCATGTCTGGGAAGGGAATGACCTCCAGGTCATTTCGCATTCGTCACAAAATGAATTCTGGGAGTGCAACAGGAGTCCAGCAGTATAGCCATTACCATTCTTCCTCGTAAGTCCACCAACCGTTGTCCCTTTGTGTTTGGGACCTTGCACAAATTAGGGAACAGGGAGTTGGTCCAACACTTGCCGGACCAACTGGTCGGGCCGGAGATCTTCTGCTTCGGCCTCGAACGAGATCACCAGCCGGTGCCGGAGAACGTCGGTTGCAGTGGCCTTTACATCCTCCGGTGTGACGTAATCGCGGCCAGACAGGAATGCGTGAACCTTGGATGCACGATGGAGAGCGATCACCGCCCGGGTACTTGCTCCCAGTTGGATCAGCCCAGCCATGTCCAGCCCGTAATCGCTCGGTTTGCGGGTAGCGCGAACGATGTCCACAACATACCCCTTCACCTTCGGATCGACATATATCGCATCCGCCGCCTGACGCAACACCTCCAGCTCTTCCAGGGTCAACACGGGGGGGATGTCGGTGGTGGCACCCAATCCACCCATCCGATCGAGAACTGCCAGTTCATCTCCACGCGAAGGATAGTCGATCACGAGTTTCAGCATGAATCGATCGACCTGAGCCTCCGGGAGCGGGTACGTCCCTTCTTGCTCGATCGGATTCTGCGTTGCAAGCACAAAAAACGGGCGCGGAAGAGGATGAGACGCTTCACCAATCGTGACTTGCCGTTCGGCCATTGCCTCCAGGAGCGCACTTTGCACCTTCGCGGGTGCCCGATTGATCTCATCCGCCAATACCACGTTCGCGAACACAGGACCCTGTTTAACGGTGAACTCACCAGTTCGGGGGTTGTAAATCTGGGTTCCGATCACGTCTGCCGGGAGGAGGTCCGGTGTGAACTGAATTCGTTGAAACTTCAGATGTAGCGCGCGCGCGACCGTCCGAACGGCGAGCGTTTTGGCGAGGCCCGGGACTCCCTCCAGGAGAACGTGCCCATCGCTCAGGAGTCCAATGAGGAGGCCATCGATGAGGTGTCGCTGACCGATCAGCACACTCTCGACTGCCCGGTAGAACGGATCCAATTGCGGGCGCAATTTCTCGGCGGATACAACACCGGTCATGGAGTTCTCTCGACTGGACTCTTCCCGATCCCATTTGCATGGAAAAGAATGCAGTATCTTTGCTGCGTGCTGGAGTAATAACTCTCCTGCACTCATGAGGGTTGGGAAGGGACCATTTCCATGATACAGACAGGGGACCGCGCGGGGGGATAGGTTCTGGGGTTTGATTGTCTTGATGAGAAGTGGGACTATTTTGTAGGAACACGTGGGAATCGTTGTTGTGAGCTGGACTTTCCTGGATCACTCTCTCATCTCCTCTCTTGGAGAGACCAATGCGTTCACTGTTCCTGGCAGTATTCGTCACAGCATTCGTTCTGCCATCATTAATGGCCCAGAAACCGTCCGAGTTGCCGAAGTCGGTCAACCTTACCCCCGAGTTCCAAAAACTGGGGCTTCCCGCTCGGGAACAGGGTGACCGCGACACCTGTTCTCTGTTTGCAGTCACTGGAGCCGCAAGCTTTGAACTGGCTCGTGAAAACCCCAAAAAGGCTCACCAATTATCGGAAGAATTTCTTATCTGGGCAGGGAATGAGGTTGTCTGCAATCGAACAAGATTGCGATGATGTGCTTTGGCAACTTAACAAGCGTTTTCCATCTCAAACGCGGTCGCTGTCATGTTTTGTCATGTTTTGTCATGTTTTTTCAGCCTCTTGGAACAGACCATCGGCAGAAATAATCACTTCAATCATAAACAAACTCATGATTAGGACTGACTGACCGATTCACGACCTCTTCTCGCGATCGGGGTTCCCAGTGACCGTTTCAATAGGCCAAGCATCTTTTCATTGCGATATGTCGGTCCTTTGATTGTTAATGGGGGATACCCAACTCCCAACATCTCCGCGAGGTGAAGACCTTGCCGGAGTCGTTACCGCAAGCGACAATCGACATCTCACACCAAGCGACAATCCCGCGAGAACCAACATGCCGCGCACGCTCTGCCACCTGTCCGCGTTCACATTGTTAGCAGTGGTGTTCCAGCCCTGTTTCGCGGTTGAACCAATCAAGCATGCGTTTTTAGCCACAGGTAACGAGACGTTCATTGTTGATGAGACCGGCAAGGTCACATGGAAGTACCCGCACTCCTCCCGCGATGGCTGGGTACTCGATACCCGCAACGTGCTTCTCGCTCTATCGAAGAGCAAGATGTATCCGAGCGGGGCAGTGGTTGAGGTGGACAAGGACGGCAAAGTGGTGTTCGAGTTCAAAGGGTCTCAAGACGAAGTGAACACCGTCCAGCCGCTCAGTGATGGGAAAGTGTTGCTTACCGAGGCCGGCGACAAGCCACGTATCCTCGAAGTCAACCGCGAAGGAAGGCTACTCGTGGAGGTTCCACTTCAGGCCCAGACGAAGGACCATCACCTGCAAACACGCATGACACGCAAGCTACCGAACGGGAACTATCTCGTTCCGCAACTGCTCGACCGTGTGGTCCGCGAGTACGATCCGAAGGGCAAGGTTGTGTGGGAAGTGAAGACCCCGAACATGCCCTTCACCGCGATCCGCCTGCCGAACGGCAACACGCTCATCGGCTGCACCCTCGGGAATCTGGTCATTGAAGTGGACAAGGACGGCAAGGAAGTCTGGCGAGTGACGAACGATGACTTGCCCGGCAAGCCGATCAACGATGCCTGCGGGGTACAGCGGTTGAGCAACGGGAACACGGTCATCACGAGCCACCATGCAACCGCCGGGCAGGTGAAACTCACGGAGGTGACCCGCGAGAAAAAAGTCGTGTGGACGTATACGGATGATCGGCCGTCAGGCATCCACCACTTCCAGATCCTCGATGCAAAGGGTAAGCCGGAAGGGATGAACTCTCTCCGATAACGCAACAACTTTGAAGCGATCCTGCTTAACTCGACGAATTGATCGAGTGTCCAACGCACCCTGGAGAGTTTCTCCGGGGTGTTGCGTTTACCGCCTTGGGGGTACAAGGGGCATTGTGGAGTCGGAGAGATGGGTTTCATATGACTAAGGGCTGATTCACAATTCGTGATGGAGGCGGATATACTAACGGGAGAGACATTCCCGGAGGCCCAGCGATGAAATACATCGACCCGCACATTCACATGATTTCCCGGACCACTGATGACTACCAGCGCATGGCCTATGCCCAGTGCGCAGCCATCAGCGAACCAGCATTCTGGGCCGGGTTCGACCGCGGGACAGCGGCAGGGTTCCACGATTACTTCCGCCACCTCACTGAAGTCGAACCCAAACGCGCAGCACAATTCCACATCAAGCACTACTCCTGGCTCTGTATCAACGCCAAGGAAGCGGAAAATGTCTCGCTGTCCCGGGAAGTCATCGCCCTGATCCCAGAGTTCCTCAAGATGCCGAACGTCCTGGGAATTGGTGAGATCGGCTTGAACAAGAACAC
>DASZJS010000063.1:0-7087 GCA_035947935.1 Gemmata sp.
CGGTTAAGCCGGGAGTTGTGGTATCGCTTGGGCTGTGGTGGCGGAAATACACGGATGACGGAGCGAACTGTAACGCCACAACTGCAACCGCTACCACCGACTTTGGCGGTGGAGCGACGTTCTTCGATAACCTCGTGGAAGTGGCACCCGATCGGGCATAGGTAGCCGCAGTCAGTCCGGAACGCACGAATGAACGGATGGAGTTGGCACCTGCATACAGCTTGATGGCTTGGTTGTTGAGTAGATCGCGCCGGCTGAATTCACTGAATCATTTTCAAAAGCACACACCACCGGGTTGGGGAGTGCAGCCAAACAGACTGGGAAGTGCAGCCCAGATTTGTCGGCTTGTCTCGACATCCAGATCAAGGGGTTCCCCGCCAGATTGGATCCACGGCACCAAAACCGATCCTTGGACCGGCGCGGAAGTCGTCATCCGGGATTGAGTACCGCTCCCGACCTCGGGCCTCTTGCTGCTGAATCGTGTAAGGCAGACCGTCTGGCGCACGAGCATCAGCGCGGTCCATATGCCGAACTTCAAGAGGGCCGGCGAATCTGTTACAACTGGCAAGAGCCACGACAATCGGTACGACCAGGACAATCAGCCGTCGCATGACAGCCTCCCTCTCATCACATCTCGATCAAGGATGAGCGCGATTACCACAACCGCGGACTCCTTCCGCATACTCATTATCGCACTCGTGGTTCTTAGCGCACCCATCCAACTCAAGGGCTTCCAGGCTTGCTGGAGTTCACCTTCAAGTATTTCCGCTAGAACCCTCCTGCATCGCGTATCTCCTCCCCGGAACTCAAGTCCGTGAAATCTCGTAGATAGTACAAGTATCGGATTCCGCAGTGTCATCCCCATTCACCCTACTACCCAAGTTCCTTCTGACTCCATTCTTTGAGACGACAGTGAGGTGGAACGGGCTCTTCCGCTCACTTGCTGCGGAGTGTCACTTGAGACGGGATTGCCGACCCAATAGGATAAATCTCGACCTTCCATACCACTTTCCCGCCAACCGATCGGGCACCATCGCCTCGGGGTTGGGTGTTTCCCCATCCGCGGGGTTTGTGCCATGCGCCAACTCACGAAGAAGAATTCCCGAGACGAATATCCGGACGATATCTTCAAAGATTCGCGAATGTCGTTCGGAGATCACATTGAGGAACTTCGCACCCGACTGGTACGGGCAATCAAATACCTGATACTGTTTCTCACAATCGGGTTTGCGTTGGATGGTATCGGCTATCTCCTTAACAAACCCAACATTGGCGTCGGCAAACCGATGCTACGAGTGATCTCTGACCCGGTTGAGACACAAGTTCGGGACTTCTATAACCGGAGGAATGAAAAGGTCGCGGAGGAAAAGCTCACCAACCTCGACACGTCCCCTTCTGAGGAAATTGATGCGATCCAGGCGAAGCTCAAGAAAGGTGGCGATAACCTTACAGACCTCACACCCGAAGAGCGGCTCAAACTTCTGGGTGCCCCTGTACCGATGCCGGTAATCGTCACAACGGAAGCGTTCATCCCCGCCTTTGGTCAGCCAAAACCAGATGCCCCGAAGGAAATCGGACTGAAGCTTCAGGTCTATCCTGGGTACATCACGTATTTAAGCGATAAAGGTCAGGGGCTGCTGGGGACCAAGCAGTACTTGAGTACCATGAGCGTTCAGGAAGGGTTCATTGTGTATTTCAAAGTCTCGATTCTGTGTGGGATCATCCTCGGGAGTCCGTTTATCCTTTACCAGTTTTGGGCTTTTGTTGGCGCGGGGCTGTATCCGCACGAAAAGCGCTACATCCATGTCTTTTTAGGCCCCAGCATCGTGTTCTTCGTGGGCGGTGTCTTGCTCTGCCAATTCCTGGTTCTTCCGAGTGCAGTCAAGGCACTTCTTGTATTCAATGAATGGCTTGGCTTCGATCCGGACATCCGACTCAAGGAATGGCTCGGGCTGGCGATTATCCTCCCACTTGTGTTTGGTGTATCTTTCCAGACTCCTCTCGTGATGGTGTTCTTGAATCGGATCGGGGTCTTCACAGCGCAGGACTATCTTTCAAAATGGCGGTATGCGTGCATGATTTTGGCAATTTTTGCCGCAACTGTAACTCCAACCCCAGACATCATTACGCCGCTCTATTTGTTTCTCCCAATGTTCGGGCTTTACATGGGTGGGATTGCCTTCTGTTACTACTTCCCCGCGGCAACCCCAGAAGATGTCGAGGCGGAAGCTGCCGAGGAAGTTGCAGTCTAACTCTTGCTCCCCCTCTCAAGCTTTAAGGTTGTTTCGTACCGCCTCACCCTGGCGGTGTTCTTTCAACCGCCCCGCTGGTACATCTTCGTCCAGCGCGGCCATCTCCGATTGGAGGTGCCGCGTGTTCCGCCGTTCATATCCCGATGATCTGTTCGCTCAGTCTCAGATGTCGTTTGAAGACCACCTCGGGGAACTTTCTCTGCGGCTGCGGCGAGCACTCGCGGGGGTGGTATTGGTGACAGTCGTTGGCGTCAGCGTGGATTTTCTGGGCATGTACCTGAAGTTGCCGTGGCTTGGATTTGGCTTCCCCGCGCTTCGATTCATCGCTGCGCCTGCCGAGCAGGAAGTCGATGCGTTCTACCGAAAGCGGTATGAGGAAGCGACTGAAAAGTGGTTGAGAACAAAAGGGGCGGGAGATCGCCAGTCGTTAGCCATTGGCGTTCCGGGTTCAACTGGGGATCGGGTTGAACTCATGGTTGATGTGGAGCCAGTGGAGTTGGCGCGACTCGTGAAAATCGGCGAGTTGGCTGCCGGGTTTCGCCGACCGCTCACGACACTCAGTGCCCAGGAGGCGATGGTTACTTACTTCAAAGTGGCAATAGCTCTTGCCGCGATTGTGGCAAGCCCGTGGGTGTTCTACCAGATGTGGGCTTTTATTGCCGCGGGGCTCTATCCGCACGAACGCCATCGCATCCACGCTATCCTCCCCGCCAGTGTTGTTCTTTTCCTGGTGGGTGTGGTGCTGTGTCAGTTCGTCGTGATGCCGGCGGTCGTCCGGGCCATGTTGGAGTTCAACGAGTGGAGTGGATTCGACCCCGATCTCCGTCTGAAGGAATGGATGGGGCTGGCGATTCTCCTACCCGTTATTTTTGGGATTTCGTTCCAAACGCCTCTGGTCATGGCATTTTTGACGTGGATCGGGGTTACTACATCCCGCACCTATCTGCGATATTGGAGGCAAGCGATATTCGGTCTGACTGTGTTCGTTGCCGCGGTCATGCCGACGCAAGATCCGATTACCTGGAGCTACCTGTTTGTGCCGATGGCGGCGTTGTACCTTGTCGGTGTGGGAGTTTCCCGACTTGTGGAACCCCATCCCGAGGAGAATCCCATAAGCTGCGATGTCTGATCCCGACACAACGAATCCGAACGTCTTTCTGGTTGGTGCCGGCCCCGGTAACCCCGGGTTGCTCACACTCCGAGCTGCTGAAGTCCTGGGTCGGGCGGAGCTGGTGGTCTACGACCAGCTTGTCCCAGAAAGACTCCTTGAACTGGCTCCCGCATCTGCTCAAAAAGTCTGCGTTCGCGATCTGCCTGGACAACACCCCGATAAGTATCCCCACATTTACCGGATCATAATTGAGGCGGCCCGTGTGGGCAAAACCGTCGTACGGTTGAAGGGTGGCGATCCGCTTATTTTTGGCCGGGGCGGAGAGGAAGCCGAAGCCTTACGTTCAGCCGGTGTGGTGTACGAGATCGTTCCTGGTGTGACTGCTGCTCTCGCGGCAGGCGCTTTTCTGGAGATACCACTTACCCACCGAAACTATGCCAGTGCAATTGCTCTGGTAACCGGGCATGAACCGCCAAACAAACCCGGTAATAAGCTGGATTGGAAGGTTCTCGCCGCGTTCCCGGGAACACTTGCGATCTATATGGGAATTGCGAAGTTGCCGACGATCGTTGCCGAACTCCTCAAGTACGGTAAGGATTCCGACACGCCTGCCGCAATTGTCGAGCGTGCATCGTGCGGGGAACAACGAGTGATCTACGCCACTCTCGACACACTCGAAGCAACGCGGCGATCCGCTGGCCTCGAAGCCCCAGGGCTGATTTTGGTCGGGGAGGCGGTTGCCCAGCGACCCAAGCGTCCGTGGTCCGAGGCACGACCATTATTCGGCCGACGGGTTCTCGTCACGCGCCCCACGCATCAGGCGTCGGGAATGATTCACAAGCTTGAAACCCTAGGGGCGGTTGTCTCTCGACTCAGTGCAATCGAAATTCGCGAACCGGCTGACTTTGGTCCCCTCGACCGTGCTCTCAACCAGATCCGCGACCATAAGTGGGATTGGTTGCTCTTTACCAGCGCGAACGGAGTCGAAGCACTGTTTCGCAGACTGGAAACACTTGGCCGCGATCTCCGCGACCTGGGCGGTATCAAACTGGCTGCGATCGGCCCGAAAACCGCAGCTGCGCTTCGGAATTACCATCTTCGGGCCGATGTTGTTCCAGCGACAACATTCTCTTCAGAGGGATTGGCAGAGGCTTTGAAACCGCATGTGATGGGGCAACGCCTGCTGCTGGCACGGGCAAACCGTGGACGGGAGTTCTTGCGCGATGAACTGGCGAAGGTTGCTGCACTGGTGGAGCAGGTTTGCGTTTACGATCAGGTGGACGCTGTGAAACCCTCTCCCGGTGTGGTCGATGCGCTCCGGCGCGGGGAAATCAAATATATCCCGCTGCCGAGTTCCAACATCGCACGAGGAATATTAGGCACATTCGATGAGACAATTCGCGGACGGGTGGAGCGGGGGGAAATCCGACTCGTGGCCATCAGCCCGGAAACAGGAAAAGCAATACGCGATTTGGGGTATCCAGTTGCGGCGGAAGCAGAGGTGTATACGGAGGATGGATTGATCGCCGCGATGGTCCGTCTGGCCCAAGCCGAATAGGGCTATTGTTGCAAATTATTTCAAATCTTTACTCGCGTTCCAGGCGAGGTACGCAACGATCCCTGAAGCCAGAACACCAAACACATCGACGGTCACGAAAGGACCGCCGCCAAAAGGTGTTTTGGCAAAGAGATCGAGCAGAAATAACAGGAACATCAGGATCGCGACCCCGAGCGATCCGTAGCACAGGATCTTATCCATCGCCCGACCTTTCCACAGCCCCACTGTCGAAACGGACATCACACACCCTCCCAGGCCAAACCGGCATTGGCCGCAAGGATAGGGCGAGTCCCCCAGTAACGGACACAATATGGGGTTTGAAAGTGTGGGCAATTGTACCTTGCCAAGTTGTGCCCGCAACAGTCCACAGGCGAAGGTCTTTGCGGTCTCTTCGCTCCGCACCCGGGCGAGCGGAATAATCGGCACAGACAAAACAATCACCGGAACTGAACTCCGAAATCCTGCGCCACCCTTACCCAGGGCCTCAGCCCCCCACAATCGGGTTCATCTGCACGGACGAGGCAGTTTCCGGTAGTGTGAAGAGAACCTCCACGCGATCCCAAGGAACGTCACAATGTCCGCCGTGCCCCTTTCCGATTACGCAGTCCACCTCCGCACCCAGGACAACGTCGCGGTCACACGGAAGCCAATCCCAGCTGGCACTGAGATTCTGTTGAACGGACGGGTCATTCGGATTCCCGGTACGATCAAGATGGGGCATAAATTCGCCGTGACCGAGATCAAGGAGAGCGACCCGGTTCTGAAATACGGTCAGATTATTGGTTTTGCCAATCGGTTCATCAATCCCGGCGAACACGTTCACGTTCAGAATGTCAAGATTGGCGCGTTCGAGCGGGATTACGCTTACGCCAGCCAGGTGCCGCCACCGTTACCTGCGCCTGCCGAATACCGCACCTTCATGGGGTTCGATCGAGGCTCGGGAAAACCCGACCACCTGCGCTACGGCACCCGGAACTATCTCGCAGTAATCAGCACCGTCAACTGTTCGGCAAGCACGAGCAAATACATTGCGGAACGCGTCCGTGCGGCAGGTATTCTCGATGCCTTCCCCAATGTTGATGGGATCGTTGCCATCGTTCACCGCCAGGGCTGCGCGATGCAGTACGATGGGCCAGACCACCATCAACTCGACCGGACACTCGCGGGATTTGCCCGTCATCCCAACGTCGGGGCCTATATCCTCGTTGGCTTGGGCTGTGAGATTACGCAGGCATCGCACCTGATCGAACACGAAAAGCTAAACCTCGTGCAACTCAACGGAGCCAAGTCCACGCCTATTGCGTTGAGCATCCAAGAATGCGGTGGGATTGGGAAGACTGTTGAGGCTGGTGTGAAGGCTGTGGCGGAGTTGTTGCCGCGGGTGAACGACGTTCATCGGGTTCGCCTCCCAGCAAAGCATATTATCCTTGGAACAAACTGTGGCGGATCGGACGGGAATAGCGGAGTGACCGCCAACCCGGCTCTGGGGGTGGCATCGGACTTGATCGTACAGCAAGGCGGCACGAGCGTTCTTGGAGAAACCCCAGAGATTTATGGAGCGGAACACATTTTGACCCGTCGAGCGGTTTCCAAAGAAGTTGGCGAGAAGCTGGTCGAGCGAATCAAGTGGTGGGAGAAGTACACATCGATGTTTGGGGCGGAAATCAACAACAATCCGAGCCCCGGGAACAAAGAGGGCGGACTGACAACCATCTACGAAAAGTCGCTCGGGGCAATCGCGAAGGCCGGGAGCACGGCAATGGTGGATGTCTACCAGTATGCGGAACCCGTAACCGCGAAAGGCTTTGTTGTCATGGATACACCGGGCTACGATCCGGTGAGCATGACAGGGATTGTGGCGGGTGGTGCGAACGTCTGCGTTTTCACGACAGGTCGTGGCAGTGTCTTCGGCTGCAAGCCCGTTCCCTCGATCAAAGTCGCGACAAACTCACCGCTTTACAACCATATGCTCGGTGACATGGACATCAACGCTGGGAAAGTATTGGAGGGCATGTCGCTGGAACAAGTGGGGCAGGAGATTTTTGAAAAGATTCTGGCAACTGCCAGCGGCGAAAAGACCAAGAGCGAGATCAACGGGGTTGGCGAAGAAGAATTCGCTCCGTGGTCGATCGGACCAACACTGTAAGGCGAAGTAATGGAGGCAAG
>DASZJS010000064.1:0-5827 GCA_035947935.1 Gemmata sp.
TCGAAGGCATGAGTATGGCTCACTTCCTCGTGCGCGAAGTAGAGTGGGTACTCCACTGCGAACGCGAAAGCCAGAGTGATTACTGCCACCATGAGAAACCACAGCAGCACGCGCCGCCAACCGAAGAGAATCCCCAGCCAGGCGATCAGCCCGAGATTGACACCAATTCCGAGTTCAAACAGTGCAAACGCGGCACCGACCGAGTTACCGTGTTCAAACATCAATCCGAGCCGCATCATCCCTTGGAGCGGCCCGATGTAAAGCGGAAGGGCGATCGCCGTCATCAGGAGTGGAGAGATTGGGTCCTTGTGTTTCATGGAGGTACCGAGGCAGCCGTGTGGAAGAAGCCCGGCGATCAAGCCCGTCGCGATCAAAGCGAGTAAGACGAACCAGGTCGTGGGGCCGACAGCCTCTCGCCCTGCTGTCACCGCGACCGCCAGGAGTCGCTTGAGGCCGGGTGCCGGCATTGGCTCATCGCCTTGCGGAGCGATGTCACTCTCGCGAGCAAAAAAGCGATCCCAAATTGCCCCTGCCGTGATGGCAATCGTCAGGGAGGCAAGAGCGAAACAAATAATGACCAGCGGCTCGGATAGCGTCAGACCGTAGAGAAGGGAGAGTGGATTGATATGTGGGGCCGCTAACATGAAAGCCAGAATGGTGCCGCTGGGGACGCCTGCTCGCCGCATCTCGCGAGCAATGGGAATGACTCCAAGCGAACAAACCGGCAACAGGGTTCCGACCGCCCACGCCCGAAAGAGTCCTTTCCAACCTGGGCCGCCGAAAAGCTTTCGAGTGCCTGCAGCTCCGAGCATACGACGCATCACCCCCACAACGAGCAAGCCACATAAGTATGTGCTCGATGCCTCAATCGCGATCTGTCCGCATCTGAGCAAGCTGCCCCAAACCACAGTGCTGTCCATAAAGCGACTCCAGTGCGCGGCGATGAGGTTGGTCTTGGTGGATGAATCCGGCCACTGAGAGGGAATAAGAAAACAACCTCGGAACAATCACATTGGAACGGGCACGGTTTCGAGTACCTGATCGAGAACGGTTCTGGATGCGTCCGGGGCAAGCCCGAGGCGGGCGCCGAGAACCGGGCGGGCGACTTCCTGCACATCGTCTGGAGTAACGAAGGGGCGACCCTTGAGGAATGCCCAGGCCTGGGCCACCCGTTGCCAGATTAAGAGTCCCCGCGGGCTCAGACCGAGCGTCACCTTCGAGTGAGTGCGGGTCACTCGCCCGAGATCGACCAGATACGCACCGACCTTCGGCAGAACTGCCACACGCGCGACGCGCCCCTGGAGTTCGGCGAGATCGCCCGCCGCCAGGACAGGCTCAATGCCACACTCCCCGAACACATCACCAACTGCGGCATTCAGCAAATCCAGTTCGTCGATCCGCTCCGGATAACCGACCGAGAGTTTCATGGCGAAGCGGTCGAGTTGAGCCTCGGGCAGTGGATAGGTGCCGTGGTGTTCCACTGGGTTCTGTGTCGCGATAACGAAAAAAGTCGTTGAAAGCGGATGGCGGATGCTATCCACGGTTGCCTGTCGCTCTGCCATCGCCTCCAGAAGAGCGCTCTGGGTTCGGGGAGTGGTGCGGTTGATCTCATCGGCCAGCAACACGTCAGCGAAAACCGGACCAGGCAGAAACTCGAACTCACGAGTTTTCTGATTGAAGACGGAGAATCCGGTCATGTCGCCTGGCAACAGGTCGGGGGTACATTGCACCCGGGCAAACTTTCCTCCGACTGCAACGGCCACTGCCTTAGCCAGAGTCGTTTTGCCCAGCCCAGGCAAGTCTTCGAGTAGCAAGTGCCCCCGCGCGAGTAGACACGCGATGACGTACTCGATCACCACGGGCTTGCCACGCAGTGCGCGATTGAGGGCAACCCGAAGGCGGTCAATATGTGGAGTAAATGGCGCAGTTCTCGTTTCCATCACTGTTGGGCTCCAGTTGCTGCGTTCGGGAACGTGACGAGCCGCCATCGCCGCAGTGTCCAGACATCGAGTACGCGACGACACACCGCCAATGCCTCACAGGCTGGCCACGGCGGCGAAACATCCGGTGCATAAGAAGCCCATTCGACCATGTGAACCAACTGCCCGGCATCGACTTCGGGATTCGTGGATTTAGGAATGGCAGCCTGCATCCAGGTGGCTACTGTCTGTCCCGGTGTGCGCGGTTTGCCTGCCCAACGGCCGCGACGTTCCAGCAAAACCACTGCCCGGCGAACCTGATCGCGCCAGGTACGGCCTGGGAACCACAGCCACAGCCTGGTTGCAACCGCATCGAATAGGCGACGTCTGCGGAAATACACCGCGATCAGAATGAACAAGACCGACACCACCACGAAGGCATGCCGTCCAACCCATCTCGCAAACGCCATCGCAGCTTGCCCGATGCGTTCGGAGAGCAGCACGTTCGGCCCCAGGATCTCGTAGCTTGGCGTTGGCTCGATAACCAGCCAGTCGCCGGATGGAAGCATAACCTCCGGCCAGAAATGGATGTCTTCCTTCGCCACCGGTGTATGCTTGGTCTCCGGGTCGAAATGGTTCGGGTGAGCGTAGAATCCGCTCACGAGCCGAGTTGGGTAACCGAGGACGCGAAGCAGAATTGCGGCGGCGGAAGCGAACTGGTAGTCCGGGCCGCGCTGGGATTCGAGGAGGAAGTGGGTGAGCGGATCGAGACAGTCGGCGGGAACGCTGTAAGACGGATCGAGGATATAGGCATTCCGGAGCCGTTCCACGATGGCAGTAATCTGCTGCCAACTGCGGGGTAATCCTTCCGTCCATGCGAGGGCGAGCGCGGATATAGCGGGATTCAACTCCGGAGGGAGGGTGGCGTAGTCGAATCGCTCCCCAGGGGAACTGTGATGGAAAGCAATTCCCGACAGCCTTCGTTGATCCACCGTCCAGCATTCCGTCTCAACAACAATGCCGGAGGGTGTCTTCCGATGGGCGAACTTCAGGATGCCATCGTGACTCCAGGCGAAGAAATCGGTCCGGTTCACCTGCCCGATGCGAAATCGAGTCAAGTGCGGTGGACTCGGGATCAGCGATCCCTCGGGAGCCGTGATTTTGAACTGATGACGCTCGGATTCGGCAAAGATCGGATTGTCCAGACCACCCACGATCATCCAGTTGGTTTTAGGATCCTTGTTCAGCAGGCGACAATCGTTCTTTAGTGGAGCCTCGTGCCAGGTATGCCCATCGAAGGTATCGAACGCGACAACCCCGATATGCAAGGGAGTTCGCCCTTCCACCTCGAATAAGGCACGGGCGGTTCGGCTCAGGGGAGTGTTTGGGGTCCGAGGACTCTTCCTTGCTGTCGGGAACGCTCGGTTCGGACGGAGGTTATCCGGCGGTTTCTTGTGACTCTGCTGGATCTTGGAGGATGAATTAAGGGCAACCGCCTGCTCCAGATCTCCAGGCTTGTGTGGCGGCCCATACATGTCATTCGCCATGTCGTAGAGACTCGGCAGCGGCGATTCGAGAAACGAATCGGTCTGGGTCATCCCGGTGCTCTTTGCGTTATCCCCTTTCGTTTCATCGTCCCCATCGTTCACACCACCACGAGCGAAGGGGTCGTAACCGCCGGTTCCTCCCGAAGTCGGCAGCCATTCGCCAAGCGTTCTCGCTGCCCGCTGTGGACCGACTACAATCAGCCCGAACACGCACCCGGCCAACCCCAGCGCGACCAGCACGGAAACCCACGGGAGACGATCGCGGCGAGCCTGGACCTCAATCTCAACCTCGTGCTCCGGAGGGACGAATACTTTCTTCAGCCCGGTCCAGTGGACGAGCATCAGCCACACGCTACCCGCAACCGTGTAAAGGCCAAGAAGAACCAGTACGGCGGGGTGGTTGGTCATGGCGGCCGAGAACAGCATGAGAAAGAGGCTGACCACGCAGGCGAGTCGCAAATACGCCACCCACCCCGCGCAGGCGGCAAGTCCCAGACCGACATTCCGTAGAGCGAACACCATTTGTAATTCGAGTGGGTAGCCATCGCCGGTCCAGTCTCGCCGCAACGGTTCGACAAGGAACGGGGCAACCGCCAATCCCACGAGCAACAGGAATACGAAACGGGGCGGGCGACCCTTTGGGTCCGCAGGGATGGGGATGAACCAAGCCGAGAGAGCTGCGATCCCAACCCACGCCGCGGCCAGACCCAAACTCTCGACGACCGGGCGTGTATCCACCGCCGCGATCTCGACGGCCATTGCCGACAGGATGAGCAGCACGAATGTGATCCGCCGAATGGCAGACAAGATGTCAGGAGCCATGTCGAGCCTCCCGCCAGCCACCTCGAAGAAGAGCGGGAATCAGCTCAGGAGTGTCGATCCGAAGCCACGGCTCCGGGTGTCGCTCTTGTTCGCAGGGACAGGCGATGACGTCGATTGCGTCCGCGAAACCAGTGGTCGAGAGTACGACCCAGTGCTGATCGTCCGCGGCACACGCAGCACATTCCGTGTGTCTGTGAGCTCTGTCGGTGGTCACGATAACCTGGAGACCATCGCGAAAACCCTGACACTTGGGGCATGCCAATACCTCTCTGAGCGACGAATCGACCGCTTCCGGCAACAAGGCAAGAACATCGAGAATCTTGTGGATTTGGACAATACCAGAGGCGGCAGGAATGTCGAAGCCTGCATAGGCCAGTCCCACTTGTGCTCCTGCTTCTAGCCATCCCTTTGCCAGACTTGCCACAATCCGGATTGCCCACTCGCGGGAACCCTCTGCCCCAGTGCCAGAGTGGATGCGAGGATTTGCATCAAGCACGAGTTGAATAACCGGTCGAGCATTCGATTGGATTTCACACACAATCAGCCGGTCGTGCCGCGCGGACTGTCCCCAGTGGATGCGGCGAGGAGAATCACCCCGTCTGTAAGGCCGCACGCCTAGCACATCCCCTGTGTTGCCGACTTTGTTTCGTGAGACGTTTCCTTCGACTTGCCGATCGCCTCGAACTGCGGGGATAGGTCCGACCGGGAATGTTCGCGGCCAGACCAAAAGCGATCTCTCGACTGCAAGCCCCCGGCTTACCTCCCACAAGCCGAATGGGAAACCACTTGCCAACCGCGTGGGCATGAGTGGATAGACCCCCCGTCGAGTGGGAGTGAAGATCCATCGGCAGATGGCGGTTCGCCGACCGGGTGTTGATGCCACACCAGCAACCGTAGTACCTGGATCATCTCCAAACCCACCGCGCACAGCGAGGCCCCAAGCAGACCAGAGAAGTCGGTTGCGGAGGCGAAGACTTACCGACACAGCATCGCCCTCCGAGGCCCGGTATCGGTCAAATGCCAAAGTCCCGCTCAAACCACGAAGAGATAGCCACGGCCACACGATGCCGAGAGCGACGACGGACAACACTCCACCGCAGAGAATGAACCCCTGTGCATGCAAGAATAAGCCACAGAGCAGCGAGGCAGCAGCCGCGAGGAGCAGAACACCAAGAGGGTTGTAAAGGATATGCCGAGCCTTCGCACTGAAGCCGGGGAAGAAGTCATGATTTGCCAAGGAACGCAGCCAGCGACCGAGACGGCTGGACTTGGCGTGCGAAGGTGTCACAGTCGGAATCATTGCCGCACCAGTTCACAGAAATCGAATTGGTCGGAAGGCTAAAAGCAAGATAATACTTAGTACTAAACAGTATGGCAAGATAAAATAGCGTTCTCGATCCAATTACGTTGGAATCGCGAGAATCGTTCGACCGAAATGTAAAGATGGTGGGGAAACCGGTGTGCTGTTTGAGAATTCAAAATTCAGGACGTTTGAAGAACCTCAACAGTAAGATGTGCCAGAGATCGGAATCGCAAGAG
>DASZJS010000065.1:0-6898 GCA_035947935.1 Gemmata sp.
CGTCCGCATCAGTTCGTCCAGCCGGCTGAGATCCACACGTACCAGATTCGTCGGGGTCATCGAATTTGCGCGGTGGATAGGTCCGGGCGGGGCCACCTCAGCTTTGCGGTGCGGTGCAGGCTCATACCGCTCGACGGTCAGGCCATTGTCCTGGAATGCAGCCTCAAAATCGGCCATTCGGCTAAGAATCAGGAATGTGAACGTGACCCTCCCGGGAGCGACAATGGGCGCGGCGTGAACGATCTCACCGGCTTCGCGCAGCCTCTCCCGGACCACGTTAACGGTCAACCCACGTTCCGTCAGGGCCGGAGAAGGCTCGAACTTGACCCGCCACACCTGATCGCCATTCCGCACTGCCGCGTCTGCACGAGCGAAGGGGT
This sequence comes from Gemmata sp., assembly GCA_035947935.1. Taxonomy (GTDB): domain Bacteria; phylum Planctomycetota; class Planctomycetia; order Gemmatales; family Gemmataceae; genus Gemmata. The sequence continues at coordinate 381 of DASZJS010000065.1, forward strand.
CTGGCGGAAGATCGGAGGGATTTGGCCCTGGTTCCAGAACGGTTGTTGAGAAGGCCGGTGAAACCGGCGATTGGTCCGGAAGCAGGGATGTCAACCTGACAATCAGGGGACTTACATCGGGAATTGGCACTCCTTCCGCGCGGGCAGTGATCAGCCGTTCGAGTGACCTCACTCCCTCAATCAGAATCGCCATTCCCTCAACTGAGAGGAGGGCGAGGCCCTTGCGGATCACCCCGAGATAGTTCTCCAAATCGTGCGCGAGCCGCTCAGCTTCGTGCAGACCAACCATCCCCGAGAGTCCCTTGACTGTGTGGAAGTTGCGGAAAAGGCCATCGAGTTGATTGCGATTGAGCCGGTCGGGGGCGGTTTCCAGGGCGAGAAGGATCTGACCCGCCGAGGTCAGGTGCTCCTCGCACTCGGCCACGTATTCGGGAAATAGGGCTGCGGAGTCGTTATCTTCGCGGCTGGACACAGTTGTCTGCAATCGATCTCGGTGGCCAGCGTCCGAGCGGCCTTGGGAAAGGGTCATCTAGGAAGAAAATTACCCCAAACCAGCAAGTTTACCTAGTCCATACTCCTGATTCAGACTTACTGGAGAGGATGGAATGACACTCACATCCCGACCAACCCCCCCAAACCGTACTCATTTACAATCCAATAGACTCTCTGAAATCGGAACAATTGAAACATCGAGTGGAAGTGTAAAGTGGCGCGAGAAGACTCAGGACTGTAACTCTTTGGAGATTTCCCACCGGAAGCCAACTAACCCGATGGCTACCTGATTCTGCGGCGTTAAGTTAGGGCACAGTCAAGCGGGTCGGCCTCGTTCGACGAACTCGTTCAGGACCGCATATAACGTGCTCGGAGCGACTGGTTTGGGGTAATACAGATCGAACCCAGAGTCCACCATCCGCTCCAATGAGTCATAATCGCCAAGGGCAGTGAGGGCGATCAGGAGGATTTCTCCACCCCCTGGTCCTTCCCGCAGTCGTCGGGCAAGCTCGTACCCGTTCATACCTGGCATTGTGATGTCCAGGATGCATGCTTGCGGCCGGAATTCTTCCGCTCCCGCCAACGCAGTGGCTGCATCATGTGCAACTGCCGTCTCGCATCCTACCATGCCCAGCAGGGTCCCCAGCGAGTCGGCTGCGTCCTCGTTATCGTCCACGCAAAGTACCCTTAGCCGGGGTGGCGGTGGGAGGGCGTTGCCCCCATCCGGCTCGGTAAGAGCGGGGTTGGTGCCATCAACTGGAAAAGAAAGCGGGCTCATTGTGGACCACCTTGATGCTTACAGTGCGGTACAAAAGTACGGTCCCGTCACACAGGCGATTGGGAGAAGACCAACACGCTATAAGGGCCGATGTTCACAGGAGCATGAGCCGGGAGTCCGTCGTAGGTACCTGGCTCCGCGGTAACATCACCCGATGGATAGCCCCCAAACACGGAACTGTACCCTGTCCAATCACTGTTAAGTAGCAGTTTCCAGGTTCCGATTGCGGGGAAGCCAATCTCGAACTTCTCGCGAGGATCACGGTGGAAGTTCGCCGCCACGACAACATCATCGCCTGGGCCGCCGTCGTGCCAGCGCCGAAACGCGATCATGTTGTTCGCATCATCCACACGAATCAGTTGAATCTGCTGCCCCGTCAATCCGCGAGTCTGACCGCCCTTGTTCAACCGTAGAGAGATCAGGTCGCGATAGAGTCTCACGATGCCACGGAACTCCTCACGGTTATGCCAGTCCACCGGCACCGTGTCTCGGAACCATTCACCTTCCAAAAACTCTTGCCCCTGGAAAAGCATCGGAATGCCAGGAGATGTGAACACCAGTGCGGCCGCAAGCGTGGATCGCTTCTGAGCGAACCAGTTCTTTGGGTCGCCCGGCGCGATCTCGTGGACGACGCGTGCCTTGCCGTTGGCCACCTCGTCATGACTCTCAGAGTAGATCACTCGCTGGAATGCATCTCCATTGTATCGGTGTGTAATTGCGTGCGCGACTGCTTCCATTGAGCGGCGTTCGTCTTCAGCCGCGACGACTGCCTCACGGATGGGATGGACGAACTGATCGTCCCATTGACTGCCATACCCCGCACCACCATCACCAACCGGCTTGGTGAGCCAGTCGTTGTGTTGCAGATCCTCGGCGATTGTAAGCGTGTTTGGATGCTTTTCGCGGATCTCCCCGTTAATCCACTGGAGGAGAGTCCAGCCTTCGGGCAAGTTCGGCTCGCCATCGGCCCGAACGCTCCGAATGTAGAGGGTCATATCCATTCGCAAACCATCAATGTGGTATTCCTCGACCCACATCATCGCGTTATCGCGGATAAATTGCCGGACTTCCGGGCGGCCATAGTCCGGCCGGGTAGCGCCCCAGGGTGTCTCCTTCTTCCAGTCCTGGTAGAAGTAGATGCCCCCACCCTCGTTCTCGCTCCACCCATCGAACCGCCACAAGTCGAGGTCTGATGGCCCGAAGTGGTTGTAAACGACATCAAGGATCACTGCGAAGCCATTCTGGTGCGCTGCACGCACAAACTCCTTAAACTTTTTCGGTCCGCCATAAGCCGACTCGACAGCGAATATGTCGGCAGGGTTATATCCCCATGATCGCTCCCCGGCGAACTCGGCCACTGGCATCACTTGAATGCAGTTGACGCCGAGTTTCTCCAGGTGGTCGAATCGGCGGACGATGCTGTCGAACTTTGCCGGATGTGGGTCGTCCGGCTTTTCGTCGTTGAACGTGCCAACATGCAGTTCGTAAATGACCCACTCATTCCATGGTGGAGTCTTGTGGAACTCCTCGCCCCAATCGAAACGTGGATCGTGGATAACGCCGTTGCCAACCGAATTCGTCACCTCACGGGCATAGGGGTCGATCCTTAAGAGATCGCCCCGCTGTGTCTTCAATGCATAACGGTACTCGTCCGCGATCTTCGCCGTAGGCACGTCGGCGTACCAATAACCCTCGGGGTTCTCACGAGCAAGTGGGTGCTTGCTCGCATCCCAGGCGTTGAACGAGCCAATGACAGAAACAGCCTCGGCGTGAGGTGCCCAGACGCGAAAGGCAACACCAGCATCGTGGGGGATTGCTCCCATTCCAGGATGTGCGGTTTCGGCAGTAGTGGAATGCCGTCCACGCTTGATTTCTGTAGGGGCATAGGGAACAGCCTTGGGTCGCGATTTCGTAGGCATATCAGCAAACTCCAGGAGAATTATCAAACAGGCGGACTCGTTTCGCAAACTGACTCAGGAAGCGATGACATTGTGGGGTGGCAGTCCGATAGGAATCATGTCGAGGAGTTGATTCCTATCCTGAGGGATCACTTCATATCGTGCTGATTTAGTCCTGGTGAATGAGCGAGCACTACGCTGCCGAGAGTTGGGCATTTCGACGTACCGCCTTCTAGAAGATCACGAGAGGTGAGAAGAGCATTTCCGTCTGGACAAGTATTAACGATAAAATCATTCCGCAGTTGACTGTTATTCAAATCAGTCTAACACTGTCTTCCCACTAGCAGATGTATTAAGCAGTTCGCATGCCAAATCCGTTCCGCTCAGCACTCGCGACCATTTAAGTAAAAGGGATTGTTGCGAAAGCAGGCTGGCACCTGCTCAGCGTCAGACGGATCTTGACAGGGGTCGTGATCCGAGGTGCAGGCAGAGAATTCGGAGAGTATTTGCTCGGAGATCCTGCGAGTCTACTCCAGGACTACTCGTTGTTGCCTCTTGCGTGAATGAGGCTGCCGTTCTTTCGTGGAAGCGACCCATTTTGCTGACGGGAAATGATGTCTTTTGTTTGTCGATCAGGTCGGTTCTGTAAGTTCGGTTTTGTACCATCTGGGAATTGGCGTGGGGTTTGCAAGCGAATTGCAGGGTGTCTCAGATCCCATTCTTCAACAATCCCCACGAAGAGGTTTCCGATATGACTCCGCAAAATGAACCTATGACCCGTTACGGCAAGATCCGCTATGGTCTCGCTGCACTCCTGCTCGGGTTGCCATTGCCAATCGTGTTGATCGCTTTCCTAGCTCCTGGTTGCAATCATTGAATTGGAATGGGTCCACTGCAAATAACTGGGGGGAATCGCATGATGACGCGATCGGTGTGTGGGACGAGTAACGATGCCCGCGATGTCGTCAAACGTCACGGAGGTTACGACCGAGCGAGTACCCGAGGATGTGAGCTACTTCCCAGTTTAGTGGAGTGGTGCGAGAGAGCCGGGAGGCCGCGCTCTCTCACCATTTGTTCAGGAGCAGAAACCATGTCCTCAAACCCGATCCCACCTGGCCCGACCATTCCTGAGCCGCCAGGACCAACGATCCCTGATCCGAAGGTTCCAGATATCACGCAACCACCGCCCCCGGATGTCCCGATGCCGCAAGAGCCTCAGAAGCCATTGACTCCCCATCCGCCTCACCCGGAACCAGCCCCGACGCCCGCACCTCCTCCGGGATCGCCGTCCGACCCGATGACATGATCCCCATCCCCCTGTTGGAACAGCCAACTGACAGGGATTCTGCTTGAGTGGTTCTCGTACCGTCCTGTTCGCTGCGGCATGTGGACATAAGTATTGATTAGAATGTAACATCCCTGATCCCGTTGGATCTTTGGGCCATCGGAAAAACCCTCGACCGATCGCAATTATTCACTGGTGAACTCGATGGACGTAGGTTGGCTGGTCCGGCTCGATCAGACACTCTCCTCTTACTCCGTGTTGGCGGGGCTGATGTTGACCGCGTTAGCGGTCGGCATCCTGTACCAATCCGGAATCCTCGGGTGGGCACTCGATCTGTTCGGTCGGTTCACTCGAAGTGCGATTCACGGGGGGTTCCTCCTCTGGGAGCGGTGGTTGTCATGGGCCGATTGGTGGGTTTACCTCCTTCTAACCATTGCCCTCCTCATCGCGGGCGCGTTGGCCGCTGGCTTTCGCCCAGAGGTCACCTTGCTTTGCGCGGGCATGACCCTGTTCATGGGAGTTGTGGCCTGTCTGGCGTACATGTTCATAGACATCGAGCGCTACGAAGTCGAGCGGGGCTACAAGGCTGTCCACAGCCCGACGAAGGGGCAAGAATTGGCTCCGAACGTGGCTCGCTATGGCCATCGGGTCGGGGTACCTCTATTGGCCGTGGCCACCGCCGGGGCGATCAGTGGATTCGCCCTTCTGAACCAGAGTCTCTACGAAACCATAGGCCGAGGGTGGTACCGGGTGGACGACGAGAGTCGGCCCGGTTTCGCCGAGTTTCTGACCTATGCCCTGATCAACCTGCTGAGGGTCATCGATGTCCTTGATCTGGCCGACTCATCTCGACTGATCCATACAACATTCGTGCGGAAAGCCGCGTGGCCAGCGGCCACCCTGCTCGCCGCATTCCGATCATTCTTCACCCTCATCATCCTCCAACAGGTGTTTGCCTCCGTTCGTCAAGGACGTCTACTTGCAGAGACGATCGCTGATTTCTGGAGTCCACACCAACCCATCCACGAGCGAGCCCGGAACGCACTCCCTCAGTTCGGAGGTGCTGTGATCGACCCCCTCCTCATCTCACTCCGCGAGATGACAGCACTCACCAAAGAACAGCGGGATCAGTTGCCCCAAGTCTTAGCTGCACTGGGACCATCAACCATCCCAACGCTCGTCCGGTACCTTCATGACCCCCACGAACACATTAGGGCAGTTGCGGCATCGGCGCTTGGGCATCTCCACGGCCGGGAGACGACTGCAGAGCTTGCATCGCTGGTCGGGGATTCGAGTGGGTTGGTACGACTGAGTGCGGTCGATGCGCTCGGGTTGATCGCGCTCGCAGGTCCGCGGGCCGAACGTTCCCGTCGGCTACGGATGCCTCTCTACCACAAAGGCCGCGGGAGTTTCCTACGGCGGCGATCCGTCCCCTCCCAGGACTACACAACTGTTGCGGTGGCGGCGCTCCGCCAGGCTCTGACAGACGATCTTGCAGCCGTGAGATGCCAGGCAGCGGTCTCGCTTGGTCGGGCCGGCACCGCGGCAGTTGGTGAGGCAATGGTGCTGGCGAAGTTGCTCGGGGATCCTGACGAGACAGTGCGTTGTCGAGCGGCGGAAGCATTGGGACGGGTAGGAGGGGCAGCCGATTTCTTACTGACCGCTCTTCTCGATCCGGCCGCGCCGGTCCGGGTAGCAGCAGCACATGGACTGAAATCTCTCGGTCGAGATGCGTCTGTGGCGGTTCCAAAATTACTCGAACTCCTCCAGGATCGCGATGAAGCGCTGCGACCACCAGCTCTCGCCGATGTCGCCTCGCCGGCTGCGCGCCTGGATGCCGCCCTTCGCGGGCCGCGGTCGCCGGGCTGGCTCCGAGCTCCAGAACGTGCTCACCGCGGTCAGGCCTCGGCCACCGCGTCGGCGGACAGCGCGACCAGCTCCCGGAGCTCAGCGGTCGAGAGCTCCGTCAGCCAGCTCTCGCCGATGCCGACGACCCGCTCGGCCAGCTCCCGCTTCTCCTCGATCATGCGGTCGATCCTCTCCTCCAGCGTGCCGACGCAGACGA
>DASZJS010000066.1:0-5444 GCA_035947935.1 Gemmata sp.
GCCAAGTTCACTTCATGGCTGAGTTCCAGGAGTTGCTCGACTTTCCGGCCGCGCCCGGTTTAAGCTGGGACGGCAAGCTGGAGGCGCGAAAGTTCAAAGAGGATTCGCCAGAGATGAAGGGGCAGAAGTTGTTCTTTGGAAAGGCCCGGTGCGCGGAGTGTCATCCAGCGCCGTTCTACACCGACAATTTGATGCACGACCTGCAAGTGGAACGGTTCTATACGCCCCAGGTAATTAATGGTCTCGTTGCGACCGCCCAGGGACCGATCAAGACATTCACACTCCGCGGGATCAAGGAAAGTCCACCGTACCTGCACGATGGCCGGTTGCTCACCCTCGAGGATACTGTCGAGTTTTTTAACCTCGTTCTCGAATTGAAGCTCGACGCGGAGGAGAAGAAGTCGCTCGTGGCCTTCATGCGGCAGCTTTGATTCTCGATTGTAATGCTGACCAGGAGATCGACTCGCGGCCGCTCCCAATTTGTATCGGGTACGTGGAGGTGATCGATGGAATATGACACACTGACGCTTTCGCGTATTCAGTTCGCGATGACGATCATGTTCCACTACCTGTTCCCGCCACTGTCGATCGGTCTGGGTCTTCTACTCGTCGCATTTGGGTGGCTTCACCGCCGCACCGGTGATCCCGACTACCGGGCTCTCGGGCGGTTCTGGACGCGGGTATTCGCAGCGAACTTCACTGTGGGGGTGGCGACGGGCATCGTCATGGAGTTCCAGTTCGGTAGCAACTGGGCTCGGTTCTCTCGATTCGCCGGTGACGTGTTCGGCTCGGCCCTCGCTGCCGAGGGGATCTTCGCATTCTTCCTGGAGTCGGGCTTCCTGGCGATCCTCGTCTTTGGCTGGGATCGAGTGTCCTCGCGGCTACATTTCTTCGCCACGGTTATGGTCGCCCTGGGGGCCACGTTCTCGGCGATCTGGATCGTGGTTGCGAACTCTTGGATGAATACGCCGGCCGGTCATCAGATCGTCTTGCACAACGGCGTACCCCGTGCGGAGGTCGTGGATTTCTGGGCGATGGTGTTCAACCCCTCGTCCGTCCACCGGGTGATCCACGTACTGTTGGGGGCGTACACGCTGGGCGCCTTCTTCGTAATGAGCGTGTCAGCCTGGCACTTCCTTCGCGGGCGAAACGAGCAGGCGTCTCGGAAGGCATTTCAGGTCGCACTCGTGTTCGGGACCATCGCTCTCGTGGCGATCTTCTTTTCGGGTGACTCGCAGGCCCGCAAACTTGCCTCGACGCAGCCAGCGAAGCTCGCTGCCTACGAGGGGCATTTCCGAACGGGAGAGGGCGGGACTGGAATGGTTTTGGCAGGCTGGCCGAATGAGCACGAAAAGCGACTGGTATACAGCGTGGCGGTACCTGGGCTCTTGAGCTTTCTGGTATCGGGCGACACGGAAAAGCCAGTCCCAGGGCTCGATCAGATCCCGCCCCTGGACCGTCCCCCGGTGGTCATTCCTTTCGTGACCTACCACGTAATGGTCTACACCTGGGGCGCGATGATTGGCCTAGTGGCGCTGGCTGTGATGCAGTGGTGTCGCGGCATGCTATTTGATCGCAAGTGGTTCTTGTGGATTTTTGTCGCGGCAGTCGTCTTGCCGTACGCGGCGAATCAGGCCGGATGGGTTGCATCCGAGGTCGGTAGGCAACCCTGGGTTGTCCAAGGCATCCTCCGCACCAGCGAGGCCAACTCCGCTACCCTCCATAAGTCGCAGGTGCTGGGCGTGATTGTTCTGTACGGGTTTGTGTATATCCTCCTCTTCTTCGTCTGGTTGCAGCTCCTCAACCGGCTGATCAAGCGTGGTCCCGAAACTACTGCGACCGCCGAGACGACCGGTTCCGCCAACTCGGTGCTGGACACTGCCTCTCAACGTACGGCAGGAGTGAGGGCAGACCGCGGCGTGCTCGGTTCCGCCAAATAAGCTCTGGTTCAAGGAGAATTCCGTGGATCTGCCAACCATCTGGTTCGGACTGCTGGGGGTGTTCCTGGCTGGTTATGCCATACTGGATGGATTCGACCTTGGCGTTGGCGTCCTCCAACTCTTCGCTCGGAGCAAAGCCGATCGAGATGTACTCGTGGAGTCTATCGGGCCGTTCTGGAGCGGCAACGAGGTCTGGCTGGTCGTCTTCGGTGGTGCTTTGTTCGCAGCCTTTCCGGACGCCTATGCCGCTGCCTTCACCACCATGTACTTGCCATTCATGGTTCTACTGGTGGCTCTGATCTTTCGTGCAGTTGCAGTTGAGTTCCGGCAATATGCAGAAACGCCGAGCGCCCGACCGATGTGGGACGTCTCATTCGGTCTGGCGAGCGTACTGGTCGCCTTTTTGTTTGGTTTGGCAGTTGGCAACGCAATTACTGGGGTGCCACTCGGGCCGGGCGGAGCGATCGTGGATGAGCCACTTCAACTCCTGCGGCCATACCCGGTACTGGTGGGTCTATTCGCCACGTCCACATTCGTCATGCACGGGGCGATCTACCTCCAACTTCGGACCGACGGCGAGCTAGGTGAGCGGGTTGCGCGGTGGACCTGGCGGACGTTTGGCCTCTTCCTTACCCTGTTCATCCTTACGACAGCCATCACGATCATTGTGTTCCCTACTGCAACAGCCGCGTTCGAGCGACATCCGTGGCTGTGGATCGTGCCGATAGTAACCGTACTAGCGATCGCCAACCTTCCGCGATCGCTCGCCCACAACAGCCCGATATGGGCCTTTGTTTCGTCCGGGGGGGTGATTGCGGCTTTCACTTTCCTGTTTGGAGTGGCGCTCTTCCCGAACCTCGTGGTCTCGACCCTGGGGGCCGAGCACAATCTCACCGTATGGAATGCGGCGGCATCCCGTAGGACGCTCGAGAACTTGCTGATCGTAGCAGGCATCGGTATGCCATTTGTCCTTGGCTACACGGTCTGTACATACTGGGTGTTTTGGATCCCCGGACGTTCCAAAACCATGAGAGGATGAACGATTTTAGATTCACATGTCCAATGATCGAACACGATCATCGCCAACTTCTTCAACTTCATAATCTTGGTTGTCCTTGCAGATGTCGACGATCACGAGCTACGCATAAGAATTCTAATTCTAGCCAGCTAGAACCGATTCTCTTGGACACCTCCACCGAGCTCGGGCATGGGTCAATTCCAGGTCAAACTGGTTAAATAGCTCTCACACAACGAACGCCTCGTGGCATGCTTCGAGTTCAGTGGTGCCGGACATTTTCTGTTGAAAAGAGCGGCCTCTCTGATTGTGAACCCCCAATTCCACTTCCTCGGCACCGTTGTTGCTTTTCCGATCAGGTCGTGGTTGTCAATGCGAGTGGAACGCCAAGTATCAACAACGTCCCATCTCTATCGGCTCCGGCAATGACCGGAACCAGTTCTATCCCCGTTTTTTCGACTGCATAGTCGAGAATTCGTGAACCATTACTAAGGAGACTCCATCATGGCCAAGGTTCTCTGTGTGTTGTACCCCGATCCCGTGGATGGCTACCCCACCACGTACCCGCGCGACGAGATCCCGAAGGTGGATCGCTATCCGGACGGCCAGTTGGCGCCGACTCCGCGAAGTATCGACTTCACACCCGGCACGTTGCTCGGCTCTGTCTCAGGCGAACTCGGCCTTCGAAAGTATCTGGAGGAGAACGGTCACCAATTTGTTGTGACCTCGGACAAGGATGGACCCGCGTTTGAACGGGAGATCAAGGATGCCGAGATCATCATCTCGCAACCGTTCTGGCCGGCGTATCTGACCGCGGAGCGGATCGCGAAAGCTCCACTACTCAAGCTTGCACTCACAGCCGGCATCGGCTCGGATCACGTTGATCTCAGCGCTGCGAGCCAGCGCCAGATCACAGTCGCCGAGGTGACATTCAGCAATAGCATCAGCGTTGCCGAGCACGCGGTGATGCAGATCCTCGCCCTGGTGAGGAACTATATTCCTTCTTACGAGTGGGTTAAACGAGGAGGTTGGAACATCGCTGACTGTGTCGAGCGAGCGTACGATCTCGAAGCCATGAACGTCGGGGTCATCGCCGCGGGACGCATCGGTCTTGCGGTCCTCCAGCGGCTCAAGCCGTTCGGAGTCAAACTGCACTACACCGATCAGCATCGTCGGCCGGAAACGGTCGAGAAAGAACTGGACCTCACATTTCATCCCGATGCAGCGTCGCTAGCCGCCGTTTGCGATGTGATCTCCATTCATTGCCCTCTCGATCCCGCCACGGAGCACATGTTCGATGAGGCGATGCTGAAGAAGATGAAACGGGGCTCCTACATTGTCAACACGGCCCGGGCCGAGATCTGCGACCGAGACGCGATCGTCCGGGCTCTGGAGAGCGGACAGCTTGCCGGATACGCAGGGGATGTCTGGTTCCCGCAACCACCGCACAAGAATCACCCCTGGCGAACCATGCCGCACCACGCCATGACCCCGCACGTGTCGGGGACGACTTTGGCGGCCCAGGCCCGTTACGCGGCCGGCGTTCGCGAGATCCTGGAGTGCTGGTTCGAAGGTCGGCCCATTCGCGACGAATATCTGATTGTCCACGGCGGGAAACTGGCAGGCGTTGGCGCTAAGTCTTACACACTCGACAGACGTCCAGAAGAAGCGAACGGCCACACAATGTCAAAGGATCATTCACCAGTTGAAGCCTAGTTGAGCGTTCACCGCGGGAGAAGGTGGCCGAAACCATCTTTTCCCGCATCTCCTCGGCCGGAAGACTACAACGGGAGGTTCTCCTGACTTGGGTAACCGTGCTGCTCACGCCCTACATCCCCGTCGTACTTCTTGGTGGACTTGTACAGTTCGAGGTGGCCATCGCCGGCTGAGGCCGCGCAACGCTTCCGCAACGAGTCCATCTCGGCCAGGGCCATAGGCTTGAAGCCCCTTGCGATTGCAAGGTTTTGTCGAAGAATTTCGAGCGAGTCCACTCCGGTGATAGTAACCGCGACTGGCAGGCTCATTGCATACCGGATTGCCTCCTCGGCCATCACCACCCCATGCAGCACTGGCTGGGCATCACCTCCCAGACTCTTCATCCCCAGTACCGCGATCCCCTTCTTGATTGCCTCCGGGAGTACCCGCCGCTCAAAACTGCGGTAGTTTGCGTCGAAACAGTTGAGCGGCATCTGAACGGTGTCAAATGGGTAGTCGTGCGATAGCATCTTGAGGTGGATGTCCGGGTGCTTGTGTCCCGTGAATCCGACGAACCGCACCTTGCCCGCCTTCTTCGCCTCATCAAGTGCCTCGATCACTCCGTTTTTTGCGAAGTGGAGATCCGGGTCGTTCTCGTGGATCACCTCATGGATCTGCCATAGGTCGAGGTGGTCGGTCTGGAGGCGCTTGAGCGATTCCTCAAGTTGCCGCATCGCGACCTTCTTGTCTCGTCCATGGGTGCAGACCTTGGTCATCAGGAAGACCTTGTCGCG
>DASZJS010000067.1:0-4135 GCA_035947935.1 Gemmata sp.
TGACACGCCTTGCGCTTCGCTGATACCACGCAACTGTTCGTGCAAGTCCTTCTTCAAATTCCACGTTTGGCTCGTAACCTAGGTCAGCCCGAGTCCGGCGAATATCCGCTTTGGAGAATTTCACATCGCCAGCCCGCGCGGGCGCGAAGACCGGCTCAAACTCAGTCCCCAGTATCCCGTTCAGAGCTACGACGAGATCGCGGATGGTGACCGTCTGGCCCATCCCCACGTTGTACACGTTCCCGGACACCTCCGGTGCCTCCGAGGCCTTCATCAATGCCTGCACCGCATTCGCAACGTAGGTGAAATCGCGGGACTGGAGCCCATCACCCTGAATGGTTGGAACACGCCCTTCGCTCATGGCCGCGGTGAACAGTGCGATCACGCCGGAGTAAGGACTATCGGCACGTTGTCGGGGGCCAAAGATATTGAAAAACCGCAATCGTACCGTCTCGATCCCGTATGTGTGCGCAAACGCCTGCATGTATAGTTCGCCCGCGAGCTTCGCCGCGGCATAGGGCGATCGGGCCACCAGCGGCAGGTCTTCACTCTGGCCACTTGGGGAGGAATGACCACCGTAGGCGCTTGAACTCGCAGCATACACCACGCGGCGAACGCCCGACTTCCGGGCGGCATCGAGGAGATTGAGCGTTCCCGTTGCACACGCAGCGTGAGTGAGAGCTGGCGTCTCGACGCTCCGGGCAACCGAGGCGAGAGCGCCAAGATGATACACGACACCAACCCCGTGCATCGCTCGGACAACCTCTGCCGGATCCGTGAGACTGCCTTCCACCAGTTCGGGTGTGGGGTCGAGGTGCGCGAGATTGGCCCACAATCCCGTGCTGAAATCATCCAGTACCCGAACCGGACGGCCCCGGCGAACGAGTTCTTCGGCCAGGTGTGAACCAATGAATCCGGCACCGCCGGTAATCAGGGAAAGCTCGTCCATGAACGGACTCGTGAGCGTAGATGAGGGAATCAATTCGAGGAAGTGTAAGCAGTGATGGGTCTTGTTGTCTATACCGGGTTTGAAGTTGTGCCGATAGCGCTGAGAGCGGAGATCCTTCGTCGGCGGCTGTGCCGGTGTGAGATCAGAGCGAGCGGCGGCGAAGACGACCGCGGCGTCCGGGGTTGAGTCGCGCTTCCGCTGGAGTGGACCGAGCGGGTTCAGCTCCAGCAGAACCGAGGGCGATTGTGACGGAAACCGAGGCGATGGGACTGTGGCCGGACAGGCCGCGATTCAATCTCCGCGACTCGATCGCCGTGAGCATCGCACATCTCCCTTTGGTGACACTTCGCTGCATCTCACCCGTAATCTCGGGCGAGTTATCAGGGGGATGCCCGACGATTCCCATCAGGGGGGCTAATTTCTTGCAAAATTGGCCCCTCCCACGTGTGTTGGGGCATTCCCTCTAATCGTGAGGTTGCGACCACCATCACCCTTCCGGGAATCACGGAATTCCCCTTCGCTCGCCCCCGGTGGGATCAAGTATGATCAAGCGTCTCAGGTTCCAAACCAAGGATATTCTCTTGTCCCTGGATGATGCGATCACTGTCTGGCTGGGCCAACTCCAGGCCGGGAAATCCGCGGCGGTCCGTCCCTTGTGGGAAACATACTTCCACAGGCTCGTCGGCTTGGCTCGGAAGCGTCTCCGTGATGCGCCCCGTCGTGCCGCCGACGAGGAAGACGTCGCTCTGAGTGCGTTCGACAGTTTTTGCCGCCGAGCCGAGGCCGGGCAGTTCCCGGACCTCACGGGTCGCGACAGCCTGTGGCAGTTGCTGGCCGAGATCACGATGCGAAAGGCCGCCCACCATGTCCGTGACGCGAGCCGGCTCAAGCGAAACGGTCAGGTGAAGCCTTTAGACTCGGAGGTCTTCGACGAAGTGCTGGCGTGCGAGCCGGACCCGGCCCTCGCCGCGGAGGTTGCGGAAGAGTGCGACCGCCTTCTCGCCGCGCTTCAGGATCCGGAATTGCGTCAAGTGGCTCTCCTGCGGATGGATGGTTATTCGGTGGATGAAGTTGCGGCAATAATCCCGTGCGCCCCACGGACGGTGAAGCGGAAACTCAAATTGATCCGTGGGATCTGGAAGCGGGAGGTGGACGATGAGCGATGTTGACAAGCAGACCGGCTCCTTCGACGGTTCAGACCGTTCGTTTCGTGGCTCTACGACGGGGTCGCTCCACGAATCTCTTGACGATCTGCCGGTTGAACTGGCGGTAGAACTGGATCGGGTGTGCGATGAGTTTGAGGCCGCTTGGCAAGCGGGCCGACCACATTCGGTCGAAGACACTCTTGGCGGGATCGTTGAATCTCTCCGGCCGGCCGCAATCCGGGAACTGGTGGCGCTGGATGTCTATTACAGAAGAGAGGAAGGCGAATCAATTCGGACAGAAAACTACTCCTGCCGCTTCCCCGAACTCGACCTGGACTGGCTAGATGTGGTCGTGGCAGAAGCAGACCCGAACCTCCAAACCACAATAATCGCGAACGCCCCAACCAGCCGATATGAACTGGGGGAAGAGATCGACCGCGGTGGGATGGGCATCGTTTACCGAGCCAAGGACAACGCGTTCGGGCGAGAGATTGCTATCAAGGTTCTCCATGAGAAGTTCGGCCCCACGTCCGTTGCAGCCTCCCGGTTCGCCGAGGAAGCTCATATCACGGCCCTGCTTCAGCATCCCGCTATTCCCCCGGTATACGACCTCGGCACTCTTTCCGATGGCCGGCCATTCCTGGCGATGAAACTCATCAAGGGTGAAACCCTTGACGATCAACTCGCTAACCGCCCAGATCCAACCTATGCTCGTGGACGGTTTATCGCTGTTTTTGAGCAAATCTGTCAAGCTATCGCCTACGCGCACGACCGCCTTGTCATCCACCGCGACCTCAAGCCTGCAAACGTGATGGTGGGGTTGTTCGGAGAAGTGCAACTGATGGACTGGGGGCTCGCCAAGGTGCTGACCAGCGCAGAGGAGGATCGCGAGGAAGCAACGGAATTCGGAGACACTTGTGCCGAGATCTGTACGCAGCGGGACGGTGAGATAGCCACGCAGGCTGGGAGTGTAATGGGCACTCTGTCGTTCATAGCCCCGGAGCAGGCCGGCGGCGAAGTGGAGAAGATTGACAAGCGTTCGGACGTGTTCGGTCTGGGCGCGGTACTGTGTGCGATTCTTACAGGAAAGCCACCGTACTCGGCGCGGAATACGGAAATAGTGCGGCTGCTGGCAATTCGCGGGGAGACGACAGACGCATTCGTCCGGCTCGACGCCAGCGATGCTGACCCGGAACTGGTGGCGTTGTGCAAGCGGTGCCTGGCGCGAGAGCGAGAGGCTCGACCTCGCGACGCGGGTGAAGTAGCAAAGGCAGTGTCAGCGAACCTGGCGGCAGTCGAGGAGCGTGTCCGACAAGCAGAACTGGATCGTGTACGCGCGGAGGAGCGGCGGAAGCGGCGACGGGTTCAATTGATCCTGGCAGGGGCGGTGCTGATGGTCCTGGCCCTAGTCGGCTTCGGGGCTGGGTTGGCCTCACTCTGGCGAGAAGCCGAACGCTCCAAGGCCGACACCGAAATCGCCCGCGACGAAGCATTCACCCTCAAAGGCATCGCGGATTACGCCCGCGACGAAGCGATCCGCTTGAAAGGAGTTGCCGAGAACGCACAGGTAAGCGAAACCGAAGCACGCAAGGCAGTCGAGCAAGAACGCGAAAAGCTGGCTGTCGTTGAGTACGGCCGGACGATGCAGGTCGCGCACCAGGAGTGGCGAGACAGCAACGTCGCCGCGACTCTGGCACTTCTCGACAGCACGCGGCTGGACTTGCGCGGCTGGGAATGGTACTACGTTGATCGACTCTGTCATTCCGACCTGCTCACCCTCAAGGGGCACACGGATGCGGTGAGTTCCGCGTCGTTCAGCGCGGACGATTCGCGGATCGTCACTGCCAGCGCGGACAAGACGGTGAAAGTGTGGGACGCGAAGACGGGAACCGAACTCTTCACCCTCAAGGGGCATACGGATGCGGTGAGTTCCGCGTCGTTCAGTGCCGACGGTTCGCGGATCGTCACTGCCAGTGCGGACAAGACGGTGAAAGTGTGGGACGCGAAGACGGGAACCGAACTCTTCACCCTCAAGGGGCAC
>DASZJS010000068.1:0-4545 GCA_035947935.1 Gemmata sp.
GTTTTTCTGCATCGTCAGGGTGAATTTCCAAGGTGCGCTCGCCCGCGCCTTTGCGCAAGACATCCACATTCACAAACGTCGAGTTAAGAAACTGCGGGGCCGGTGGCGTGAGCAGTTGCAGTGGGTATTTGGCTGCGAGTGTGGGTTTGGTTTGCGGATCTTCGTGTGGTGGAACATAGTGCGGGAGTGGATCGCGCCCTGCTCGTTTCTCGCGCTCGGAGTAGAGTTCGCACTTCCCCGAGGGCGTGGGGAATTTCCCTTCCGCGAATGGTGCCCAGTTTGTGGGGAGATTGAGACGAACAGGCCCGGCCTTGGTGTCATCGAGGGTGATGCCATTCAGGGCGGAGCGGACTTCGTCCGGCATACCCCCGCCCTTCGCTGCGACTCCGGGTTCGCCAAGAGAACGATTCGCAAGTTCCTCATCGGTCTCTTCAAACAACTCCGACTCGAAACCCATTTCCTTTGCCAGCAACCGAAACACCTCGGTATTCGGCTTGGCCTCACCCAGCGGCGCGATTGCCGGGTTGTTGGACTGGACATAGAGGTGGCCGTAACTGTTGTGGATGTCGAAGTGTTCGAGTTGAGATGTGGCAGGCAGGACGATATCGGCATAGTCTGCGGTATCGGTTTGGAACTGGTCGTGAACGACCGTGAACAGATCTTCGCGGGTCAGCCCCGAGAGAACGCGCGACTGATTGGGGTTCACCGCAGCCGGGTTCGAGTTGTAAACGTAGAGCGCCTTTACTGGCGGCCCGGGCAACTCGCCGTGGAGAGCTTCCGCCAGATTCACCATGTTGATTGTGCGGGTGCCGCGTGGAATCAAGTCGGGTCGTGTCAGGTAGTGGTCATCGAATGGATATGCCTTGCTCGTGCTGAGGAGTGCCCCGGCACCCGGAAATCGCCAATCGCCCGTGAAAGCAGGCAGGCAGACGATGGTTCGCACGGCCATCCCGCCACCACCGTGCCGCTGGAGACCATAGTTCACGCGGATGAGCGCAGGACCACCAAAGAGTTGCTGACTTTGGGCATACTCGCGAGCGAATTGCTCGATCTCATCGACCGACAGCCCCGTGATTTGAGCCACTTTCTCAACGGGATAGTCCTTCATGACGCGTTCGCGGAGTTGTTCGGCACCGACACAGTGGTTGTTCAGGTAGTCGTTGTCCTGCCAACCCTCGCGGAAGATGACGTTCATAACTCCCAGGGCCAGGGCGGCATCAGTTCCTGGCCGGACGGGAAGCCACCAGTCCGACTTTGCCGCGGTCGGAGATTTATAAGGGTCGACTGTGACAATTCTTGCCCCGCGCTTGCGGGCTTCGTGTTCGATCTTCCAGAAGTGAATGTTTGTGACGGCAGTGTTCGAGCCCCAATTCACAATGAAACGAGCATTGATCGCCGCTTCCGGGTCAATCATCGCCCTTGTACCGAGGGTTACATCGCAACCCGCCGCACCGGCCGTCGCACAGATGGTGCGGTCAAGCAGGCTCGCTCCGAGCCTATGGAAAAACCTCCGGTCGAGGCTGCCGTACATCAACTTACCCATCGTCCCGGCGTAGCTGTAAGGCAGAATTGCCTGGGGGCCATGTTCAGATGTGGCAATCTGTCGAAAGCGGGCCGTTATTTCCCCAACAGCCTCGTCCCAACTTATCCGCTTGAATTTCCCCTCCCCTTTCCGCCCAGTCCTGCGGAGAGGGTGGAGGAGGCGATCCGGATGATAAACGCGATCGAGGTAGTTGGCCACTTTCTGGCAGAGAAACCCGCGCGTGAAAGGATGGTCCTTATCGCCGCGTAATTCCACGGCTCGTCCCGTGTTCCGATCGACGGAGACAACGATTCCGCAGGTATCGGGGCAGTCGTGTGGACAAACCGCCTTCACTACCGTCAACTCGCGCGGCATCGGGAATTGCCCTGTATTGAATTCGGCCCGATCCGAGAAAGCGCTGAACGCTTTCCGTTCTGAACCAGGGCCAGATTGCATTCCGGAAGCGTTTGCTTCCCCTGGAAGCGGAATAGCGACTATGATAACACTGTGAAGACGGGTTTGCTTTGCGGAGTTTTGATACCGGATGAATCGGGGACACCGGCTGGAAGCTTGGGAACGGGCCGAATTCTCGGCAAAATGCAAACCAGTGTCTTGCTCCCGTTGGTCGCTTCCGCGAGATTATCGGGTAACACTCCGGGAATCCAACCAAGTTGCCCCACCCGCACGGGATCGGGTGATTCCAGCGGATTAGAATGCTCTTCGGGACGAGGACAGAACACCCATGCCGGCACCCGCCTCCGTGCCCGAGTTTCTGGATCTCGTCCGCAAGAGCCAACTGCTCCAGGACAACAAGCTGGATGATTTCGTTCACCAGCATCGGTCGTCGGGCACCCTGCCGCAAACGCTCGATCAGGTCGCCAGCCTGCTCGTCCGCGAAGCCCACATCACATTTTTCCAGGCCAAGCAACTCAAACTCGGCCGCTACAAGCAATTCACAATCGGGTCAAAATATAGACTCTTGGAGTTGATTGGAGCGGGAGGCATGGGCGCGGTCTATTTGTGCGAGCATACGCTGATGCGCCGATTGGTGGCTCTGAAGGTGTTGCCGGTCGAAAAGCTGGAGGATGCCTCGAACAAGGAGCGATTCTATCGGGAAGCTCGGGCTGTCGCGGCTCTCGACCACCCGAATATTGTTCGTGCTTACGACATCGACACGTATCAGAAGCTGCATTTCCTGGTGATGGAATACGTGGATGGGACGAGCCTCCAGGAAGTTGTGGCTCGCTACATCCTGGATAAAAAGCGCTTCGACCCTATCCGAGCCGCTCACTATACCGCTCAGTCTGCCGTCGGCATGCAACACGCTCACGAATTAGGTATGGTCCACCGGGACATTAAGCCTGGGAACCTGTTGCTCGACCGCACCGGGGTGATAAAGGTCCTCGATATGGGTCTGGCCCGGTTCTTTAACAAACAGCAGGATAGCGTAACGGAAAAATACGATCACAACTGCGTTCTGGGGACAGCGGACTATCTTGCTCCCGAACAAGCTGTAAGCAACATGGTCGATATCCGGGCGGATATTTACGCGCTCGGCGGTACCCTCTATTTCATGCTCACGGGGCAAACGCCGTTTCCAGATGGAACAATCGCCGCGAAGCTCGTCGCCCACCAAACCCGCGAACCTCGCCCTGTGGAGTCCTTCCGATCCGATGTCCCGGCCGGTCTGCTGGCTGTTCTCCGGAAGATGATGGCCAAGATGCCCTCAGACCGCTATCAGGATCCGATTGAAGTGGCGGATGCACTTTCCGAGTGGGCGGATCTCCCGATCACGGCACCGCCATCACGCGAGATGCCTTTTCACTGTCCGCTCGTGCAGGAACTGGCTGGACCCTCGTCCGGGGGAAGCGGCTCGAGTTCGCCCCTCGCACGCGCGTTGTTCGGTCCCGGGGGGAGTGTTTTCGCTCGCAATGGTGGAGGCGGTTCGAGCCGGTCTGGATCGAAGGTATGCCTGGAAGCACCAGTAGCTTCTCCAAGGGAGGCGGGAATCGGTCGAACCCCAACTACCCTCGTAACGACGCAAAGGTTCCAATCGGTGGGCCGGTTTCCACAGCGCGTGCATCGGCAACGCCAACCGCGCCCCTCCCCAACGCAAACCAGAACGATGGGTACGCGGTCTCTCAATCGTCTCCGGGCTCAGTGATCTACGTTTCTCCTCCTCGAAGGACAGGGGTATACATTTTCATCGGCATCCTGTTCGTCCTCCTCTTTTTGGGAGGTGCATTCGTTGCGTATTACATCGGGAAAAACGGCAAGAAAGAAACGCCCCTGTTCCCCGACCCCACGAAAGCAGCGCAACCGGGCGATGATGAGTTGATCCCAGGACCCGCAGATAAACTCCTCACGCCAGTCCAGGCGATGGAGAGAATCGGCGAAATCCAAACGGTGGAATTCAAGGTCAACTCAAGTGGTGGGTCCGGGTATCTCGCTCTGAACTCACAAAAGGATGGCAACAGATCTAATAACCTTGCAGTCCACATCTCACCGGGTTATTTCCACGAGGCGGGCACGCAGGAACCATCGCTGTGGTCTCGAACGCAAGCCGACTTTGAGGGGAAGCTTATTCGCGCCCGAGGCAAGCTCTACCGAGACGAACAAACCAAAAGCGCGTACCTGGAAGTTCGTTCGCCGAAACAAATACTCGTCGTTCTCGATCATTGACTGGCAACCTCAAGGTTTTTTTCAAATCGCGATTCCGTTTCATTGCCTCGATCACTCAGGTTGTGTATTTCATCGATCCCTAGCCAGAAATCTCTCCCCAAGGGATATGGGTATGGCCTATACTAACGGCGACCCGAGAGATGGCTGAGGAATCGCTCAGGTCACCTACTTTTCCCGACTCGCCCGAAAACAGCAGGGGCACAGGCAACTGAAGTTATTCGAGGCAAGTGTAGGGTGTTTGCGCGTTTTACTTGAGGCGAGCCGGAGTATCGGCGACTGGACTCCTCCCCGCGATTAGCGGTCGAGTTCCTGAATCGAGTTGATGACACAAAAGCATTTCG
>DASZJS010000069.1:0-5926 GCA_035947935.1 Gemmata sp.
CTTATTTCCTGTCGGAAATTCATATCTAAGTTGTTTTCATAAAAAAGTTTATATCAATTATTTTGCTCGCGGCGATTAAAGGTGTGAACGAGGTCGTTTTTTTATAACGAACTCAAATTGCACGAACAGTGAATCATCTCCAATACCTGGGATTTGCAGGAGAAAAACATTCTCAGTCGCTCAAAATCGTTGCGTGGCATCTGGCTACAACGGTGGTAGAATGACGATATGTGGACTTCTTGTAAATTGGAGGATCGGACATGTCCGATAAGCAATCTCTTCTCCAGATGGTGGGAACACTTCCGGAAAACGCGACTTGGACGGAGATTACCGATGCCCTTCTCTCGCTCGTCGCCTGTCGCGGCACTTCTGCGGAGTTCGCACGGTTGTACCGGACGCAACTGACCGCTGAGCAGCTTGCGGAATACATGAATCCGAAGGGAGAAATCCCTTTGGAGAGCGTCATTGCAGAGTTGGAAGCACGGACTCCGGTTCGGGAGTCAGCATGAATTCACCGTCGGATCCGGGATTTGAGGTACCTATCTCAGGAACGGTTCGGGAACTGCTCATCCGTTTGCACGATATGGCTGCTGCGAATGGTCGCAAGGAAGAGTTCTTGGATGCTTTGCGAGGCATTTCAGCAAGATTGCGAAGGGATCCCATCACATTTGGCGAGGAAGTGTTCGACTTGAAGGAACTCCAACTGACTGTGAAGGTTGCAGTTGTGCTGCCAGTTGCCGTGGAGTTTGCCGTGTACCCGGTTCGGCGTTTCGTGTTCATCCGCGCATTTCGATACATTCCACCAATTGACAGTTAAGAAGACAATCCTGGGTGGCCAACTCAAGAGAGCAACGACCAACGAAGTCTTCTCAATCAGCGCTGCTTCGCAGACCGCGCTCCTGTGATCCCCAGCAAATCAGGCACCCGAAGCACCTTCAGCAATCGATCGCGTCGTCGGCCAATCACTCCGTGACAGGACACCTGTTTGATCTCTCCGCAAGCCCACCAGTCTGGTACGATTCATGTAGTGACCACACGGCCGTTCGCCGGTCGGATGTTCCAAAACCGTTTCCACCCACAGAGGCCCAAACATCGTGGGACAGAAAATAGATCAGGATCTGCAGCGATTCCGCAAACTGGTCCGCGGAAAGGTGAAAAGCAACCTTTCCAAATACATCAGCCGTGGAGAAATGATCGGGAAGAAAGGGAACGACCTTGTGTCGATCCCCATTCCCCAGATCAATCTTCCGCAATTCCGCTACGGAAAGAAAAACTCCGGCGGGGTTGGGGTCGGTCCCGGCCAACCCGGTCAACCGCTCACGCCCCAGCAGGGCGAAGGCGAACCCAAGGCGGGCGATGAACCGGGTGGGCACATCCTCGAAGTCGATCTGACAATGGAGGAACTGGCCGAGATCCTTGGGGAGGAACTGGCACTTCCGCGGATCGAGCCGCGAGGCCAGAAAAACATCGTCACCGAGAAGGACAAGTACACCAGCATCCGGAGTGTCGGGCCGGAATCGCTTCGGCACTTCAAGCGAACGTACAAGCGGGCACTCAAGCGGCAGATCGCTGCGGGAACTTATAACCCCATCGAACCCAAGGTGATTCCGGTTCGGGAAGATAAGCAGTACCGGAGTTGGAAGGAAACTCCCAAGCCAGACGCGGTGGCTTGCGTCATCTACATGATGGATGTGTCCGGCAGCATGACCGACGAGCAGAAGGAGATCGTCCGCATCGAGTCCTTCTGGATCGATACCTGGATCAAAAAGCATTACCGCGGAGTCGAGACCGTTTACATCATTCACGATGCAGTCGCGCAAGAAGTGGATGAACACACGTTCTATCACACCCGCGAGAGTGGTGGAACGAAGATCAGTTCGGCTTACGATTTGTGCAACAAAATCGTCGATTCCAGGTATACGCCGAGCCAGTGGAATGTCTATGCGTTCCATTTCTCGGATGGCGACAACTGGAGCGACGATGTGCCCAAGTCCATTGACTTGTTGACGCAGCAGCTACTCCCCAAGGTGAATCTGTTTGGGTACGGGCAGGTGGAATCGCCTTACGGTAGTGGCGAGTTCTTTGAACACATCCACGAACTGGTCGATGACCACGAGAATGTGGTCGTGAGCCGGGTTCCGGATCGGGATGCGATCCTTGGGAGCATCAAGGAGTTCCTTAAAACCGGGCGGTGAGGGTTTGACTCACAAGACAGGAGAAAAGCATGTTCAAGAGCGTCGAATACAGTGCGTTTGAAGAACACCCTCGACTACTGGAACTCGCCAAAAGAGCAGTTTCTGTCTTGGCAACAGAGGTCCGGTGTTGGCATAACCAGATCGATGTCGAATGCATAGTCCATCCGGATAACCCGACGGGTATGGAGTTCACCGTCACACTCAATCTGCCCACTGGCTCGGGGACGGGTTCCCGTTTTTTCCTAGTGAGCGAGTTGGAAGACTCAGACCGGCTGCTTGGCTGTTGCCACGACGTATGGGATCGGGCATTAGGAGATTATCTTGAGAAGCGCAAATCGGCATGGGAAGAAATCATTCAACAGCCTGTGGAGGTGTGACTGGGGCCAAATCGCCCAGCGAGCAGATCCGAGAACTGGTATCCGACCTCCGCGTGTTGAGCGAGCGAGATGAAAACCGTCGACGGGAATTGGAGCGGGTTATCTCAAAGACGGAGACGCTTCAGGCCGAACTGGCGACCCTGCGGCAGGAGAATGCAGTTTTGCGGCAACAGCTTCAGGATCATGTCGCACAGTACCAGGAATGGGACCGGCCGAGATGGGGACTCATCGTCATGCTCATCGGCGCGGTGTTGTCTCTGGCATCAGGTTTGATCGTCACTCTGGCCCGGAAATAAGTCATGAACGGATCCGAACCGGGCGACCGCACACAGGCGGGATCATCCCCGGTAGGAAATACGACACAATCTGCTGCACCCAACAAGTCATATCCGTTTCTCACTCCCCCTCTTGAGACGGATGAGATCGGTCGACTGGGACACTATCGTGTTCTTCGTTTGATCGGCGTCGGGGGTATGGGTTATGTCTTCGAAGCGGAGGAGATTACTCTTCATCGTCGAGTTGCCCTCAAGGTACTCAGACCCGAACTCGGTGCCGATCGAGAGAATCGGGAGCGTTTCCTCCGCGAAGCTCGGGCGGCCGCGGGGATCAACTCCGATCATGTCGTCACCATCTACCAGATTGTGGATGGCGACCCACCGTATCTGGTGATGCAATTACTGACAGGTGTGTCGCTGCAGGCATTGATCGAGCGCCCCGATGCCATCATCCTTTGCACAGCGCCAATCATCCTTAACACTGCCTTGGAGATTGCTCGTCAAACCGCAGAAGGTCTGGCAGCCGCTCACGCACGCGGGCTGATCCACCGCGATATCAAACCGGCCAATTTGTGGCTAGAAATGAAGGATGAAAAGCGGCCAAGCAACATTCTGGATTCTGATTTCTCTATCCCTCGGGCATCATCCTTCCGCATCAAGATCCTCGATTTCGGGCTCGCCCGTCGAACAACTGGAGAAACCAGTCTCACCTCAACCGGGTTCATCGTCGGCACCCCGAACTACATGTCCCCCGAACAGGCATCCGGCACCGAAATCGATCCCCGGGCCGACCTCTTCAGCCTCGGGTGCGTGTTATACACGATGCTGACTGGAGAGTTGCCGTTCCCAGGCACCTCGGCAATGGCTGTCATGATGGCTCTGGCAAACAAGACTCCACCAGCTGTGAATTTGAAAAACCCGGGTGTTCCAAAGGAGGTAGCTGATTTTGTGGGTCGCCTGTTGGAAAAAACCCCAAATCAGAGACCGCAGTCGGCCCGAGAAGTCGTCGTCGAACTCGATGAACTTCTCGCCCGGCTAAGCGGAAACTCATCCCTTCAGCTCCCTCTCCCAGCGGCCAAGATGACCCCCGCGGTTGCAACACCCGGGCAAATGAAAACAGCCCTGGCCATTGGAAGCGAGACTCGGCTACCAGACGCAACGGTGCCTTCAACTCCCACGTTGCCGGTAGCCCACACTTTCCGTCACCGATCTCCTCTTGTGTGGGTTGCCTGGAGCCTGACCATTATCTTGGCTGGGGTACTCGTATTTGTCGCAATCCGTAAGCCCTCCGTTAAGTCCGAGAAAGACACCAGCTTGGAACAAACTGCTGTCGTCGAGCCAATTGTGGTTGGAGTCTTACACTCGGAAAGCGGAAGAATGGCAGCGATCGAGAAGCCCGTCATCGACTCCACGCTGTTGGCAATTGAAGAGTTGAACTCGGCAGGAGGAGTTCTCGGAAGACCCCTGAAAGCGATCCTCGAAGATGGTAAGTCCGACCCCGACGAGTTCGCCCGCGCCGCCGAGAAACTTCTGACGGTGGACAAGGCTGTGGTAATCTTTGGTTGCTGGACGAGTACCAGCCGCAGGACGGTTCGCCCGATCATCGAGCGGCACAATGGTCTGTTGTTCTTTCCGGCCCAGACAGAAGGTCTGGAACGGTCGCCGCGTATCGTCTACCTCGGCCCAGCACCAAATCAACAACTCATTCCCGCCATCGACTTCCTCACGGATACCCTCAAAAAGCAGAAAGTATTCGTTGTGGGTTCGGACTCCGTGTTCCCTCACACTGTAGCGCAGATCGTCAAGGATCATTTGGAAAAGAAGGGGAAACCGGAACAGTTCGCCGGGGAGGAATTCCTCCCCATCGCCTCAAATGTGACACTCCCGACTGTTCTCAAGATTCAAAGGGTTCAACCTGATGCGATTGTGAACGCCATCTATGGGACCGCTAACATCGAGTTCTTTGAAGATCTCCGGAGGCAGGGATTCACGCCCGACAAAACAGCCACACTCTCAGTCAGCATTACAGAACACGAAGTGAAGGCGATGAACCCCACCAAACTGGCAGGGGATTATCTGGCGGCAAGCTACTTCCAGATTGTGGATCGACCCGAAGGCAAGGCTTTCGCCGAGAAAATGAGAGCCAAGCATGGGCGGTTCACAATAGTGACCGACCCAATGGGAGCAGCCTACGATGCAGTGAACGTGTGGGCCAAAACGGTAAATCAGATCGGCACCACAGACCCGAATACGGTGATAAAAGCGGTGCGCGGTCAGGAGTTCGAGGGTCCACGCGACCGAGTGAAGATCGATCCCGATAACCTGTACACCTGGCTCCCAGCTCGGATCGCCAAAATCCGTCCGGATGGGGAGTTGGACCTCATAACAGGGCCAGGATTAAACAATCGCACCGCTCCCATTCCCTACCCCGATACCAGAACTCCCGAGAGGTGGAGCGAGTACCTCAGGGGCTTGAACTTCAAATGGAATGGGAAATGGCAGGCACCACACCCGAAGGTGGAATGACGGATTGATCGTCTGGCATACTCAAGCTATTACTATCCATACGTACTGAAATTGCGCAGACCAGTACTGAACACATTGAGGTGAGAATGATTCTGGAGCAGGTGATCTCGGGTGGGCAAACGGGTGCGGATCGGGCGGGGTTGATCGCCGCGAGAGCGGCTGGCATCAAAACCGGCGGTTGGATGCCTCTCGGATTCCTTGCCGCCGATGGCGAGCATCCGGAGTTTGCCGAACGCTACGGGATCGTGGAAATGAGTAGCAAACGCTACCCGCCTCGCACGGCGATGAACGTGAAGGAATCGGACGGCACTCTCCGGTTCGCAACCAACTGGGATTCGCCCGGTGAAGTGTTGACGCTAAGGCTATGCACAAAACATGGCAAGCCTCACCTGGACGTCACTCCTGGTGGACAACTGTCTCCACCTGATGTGGTCGGGTGGATCGCCGCGAATAACATCCGGGTGCTGAACGTGGCAGGAAATGCCGAGAAAACATCACCGGGAATTCAGGAGTTCGTTATCGGCTTCCTGGATATCGTCTTCCGGATGCTGGT
>DASZJS010000070.1:0-4029 GCA_035947935.1 Gemmata sp.
ACCTACATCCCGAGTGGTTGAAGGGCAACCACACAATTACCATCAGCGGCGTTTTCACAGACGAAACCGGTCGCGAGAATCGGTCGAACAATTCATTTAATCTCACTCCAAATCCCACTCGTGGGATGCGGGTCACCACGCAAAAAGAACTTTTCACCACCGGGGAAAAAATCCCCGTCACCCTGAGCCCCTTCGGGCTTGCCGCCAACGACAAGCCAGCCACAACACTCGTCGTTGTGCGGCTCGAAGCCCAACCAGCGACTCCTGGGTCGGAGTCTTCCGGTGATGCCTTCCTGGACAATATGCGGTTATCGGCCCTCGGCCAGAACCAAGACGCACCCAAGAAGACCAAGACAATCGACGATTGGAAGAGCGTCCCCGTTTTCGATCCCATCAAGAGGATCCTGCACGAGTTGGTGCCGGTTGCAAACGATACCGCTCAAGTCACCCTGAGGCGACCAGGAGCTTACAAGCTCCTGGCGATTACCAAACTGGCCGATGGCTCGACTTTGCAGGCGGAGACTGGCTTGGTCGTGAAGACACCCGCCAAACTGTCTGGGCTGGTGTTGCAATTGGACAAGCGGGAGATCGATGCCGGGTCGCGGTTGACAGGAACCGTTCACACGCGGTTTGCCGGCGCGAAACTCCTCCTCACGCTTCGCGATTCCACTGGCATCAAGCTGATGCGGCCACTTACTGCCGGGGCAAACGGAATCGTCAGGATCGATGAGCCGCTACCGGCGAACTTACGCTACGGTTGTGCGGTGTGCGTTCAGTATCCCGAATCGCAGACTATCATCCATGCCGAGCAGCGCGAGTTGTTCGTAATCCCCACCGACAGAATGATCCGGGTCACCACCACCGTTCCCGCCGAAGTCGGACCCGGGGCAGACATCAACCTTGGAGTGCAGATCGATCGGCAGGAAGAAACCGACCTGATTGTTTCCGTGTTCGATGAGTCGCTGCTGGGTGTATCCGGCGATCTCTCGAAAGACATCCGCAACTTCTACCTGGGTGATACGCGTGGTCAGGTTCGCGCTGCCCGCGACCTGGCAACGACCAGATTTGGAAGCGTTACGATCGAATCGCTGATCGCGAAAGGCGTGAAGTTGCTCGCAGACAAGAACGCCTTGAGCCGTGAGCTTGCCCTGGAATATCACCTCCGGGGATTAATCGATCGGTGGAAAAACCCAGGTCACAATCTCCTCCTGACGGATGTGGTTACACTGGTAAGGCTCGCCGGGTTGGAGGTTTACCTTGCTGTGCCATATTACTTCAATCTCGGCATGCAAATCTCTGTTCCGCAAAATGCAACTCTGGCTGATGTGCTGCGATGGGAGAGGAAAACCACAAATAACCCCGAGCAGAAAGGGCGCATTTCTGCAACCGTGATCGGAAATGTTGCTCTGATCAGCGCGGTTGATTGGGCCATACTTGGCAAGACCGCCGAGTTTACCAATGTGCCCGACCCCTGGGCCATCTATCGGGCTACAGTCTCTGGCTATACGCATCCTGGGCTGGGTCTTGGATTCGCACAGTTTGGTCAGCCGGGCGGAATCTCGATGACTGGCTTCCAGCAGGGCCAGTTTGGATTCAACCAAATTGGTTCCTATCCCAACGGGTTCGGAAGCATGACTGGGTTTCCGTACGGCCAGAATGGTTATTACAACCAATTCGGTTTAGGTGGAATGATCGGGATGGGTGGGATGATGGGGATGGGTAGTGGGATGATGGGGATGGGTGGGATGATGGGGATGAGGGGTGGAATGGCCGGCATCCCTGGGGCACAAGGGATACCCAATTATCCGGGAGCGTTCGCTCCCGGTGGTCAGATGGGGATGTCTTATGGCTTCAACCGGGATTTCGGCCCGCAGATTGGGGTCGATGCTCCTGCTCCACTCCCAGCCCTTGGCTTGGCCGATGATGTCGTTCGCCGCGACTTCGCCGACAGTGCGTTCTGGTCTGCAAGTGTCCGCACCGACAAGACCGGCAAGGCAACCGCGACATTCAAGCTACCGGACTCGCTGACCAACTGGCGGGTGGCAGTCACTGCGGTGTCATCCCGGATGCACGTCGGGACTGGAATAGCCCGATTCAAGAGTACGCGCTCGGTGATGATCTGGCCGATGCTCCCACGAACCTTCACCGAGGGCGATGTGGTTCGCGTCTTCGGCACCGTTCACAACCTGACTGACAAGGAACAGGCGATCCAGGTCCACCTGAAGGCCGAGAACGGCCAGGTGATGGGTGGGGCGGATCAGAGTGTGAATGTCCCGGCAAAGGGGTCAGTACCCGTGTACTGGACCTACAAGGCCGGAACGAAGGGGTGGACCGATCTGCTGATGTCGGCAAAGTGCGAAGCAGGGAGCGATGCGTCGCTGAAGCATCTGCCGATCGCGGCGAGCGGCATTCTGGAACGGGAAACGGCCTCGGGACTCATTGGCAAGGGCGACCTGAAGATCGTACTTCCCGCGGATTTCGACCCCGCTCGGGCATCCGTTACGGTTACGATTGCCCCCACTCTCGCGGCCGATCTTGCCGATACCCTTCCCTATCTCGTCGACTATCCTTACGGCTGCGTCGAACAGACGATGAGCCGCTTTCTCCCGGCCATCCGGGTGGCTCAAATCCTGCGACAATCCGGAGTCAGTACCCTCAAGGATCTCGAACTCAAGTTGCCCAAGGTGGTGGAGGTCGGTCAGAAGCGATTGATCGAACTCCAACAATCCGATGGCGGCTGGGGCTGGCAGGGTTCCGGCACAACGCACGAGATGATGACCCCATACGCCCTTTTTGGGCTGATCCAGGCCGAGGAGGCGGGATACCCGTGCCCGAACCCGACCGCCATCCCGCGCGGAATGGATCGTCTCCTGATGTACCTCGACCAGATGGCGGCAACGGCGTGGGATCATGGGATCATCACCCGCCAGCAACACCGGGGCGAAATTAACGACAGCCTGTTCTGTCTGTGGGTTTATGCCATGAAGGGCGAGAAACTCGATCTCACCCGCTGGTGGAATCGCATCGAAACCAACATCGGAGAGGATTTCATCTCCGACTATGGCCACGCTCTGGCTCTGGAATTGGCTGCGAACAAAGGTAAGAAGGAACTCGCGGACAAGCTCGCGGCTGAACTCCACAAGCGAGCCAAAAAGAGCGGCGATCGTATCTACTGGACCACTGCGGGATTCTCGCGCTGGGGCGAGAATGTCACGGAGATCACGGCCGCAGTGATGAAGGCACTGGTGGCACACGATCCAAACGATTCGCTCATTCCAGGTGTCCTGGCTTTCTTCCACGGCACCAAACGCGGTAATCATTGGGATTCGACCAAGGACACTGCTTGCGTTCTGTATGCCCTATGCGATTATCTGGCAGCAGTGCGGGCCGGACCGGCTGCCGCGGGGCTCGTGAAGATATCCATAAACGGCATCGACGATGGAAATGTCCGACTCGATGCGCCCACTTCCAAGACGGCCAAGCTCACTGGAAAAGCGCTGAAGCCGGGCGAGAATCTGTTCACCATCACCGGACCAGATACCAGCGGCGGGGCGATGGTGCGGGTTGTGGTGGAATTCACCCGCGGACGAACGGCTGAGATCCCGGCTCGCGATCACGGAGTGAAGGTCGGCCGAACCGTCAGCCTCCGTGGGGTCGATGGAACCTGGAGCGAGCTTAAGTCCGGAGCAACAGTGCCAGCCGGAAGCTACTTGAAGATCCGGGTTTCTGCAACGCCCGGTGCAGGCACGAACCTCCAGTACACCGTGTTGGAAAGTCCCAAGCCCGCGGGTGGTGAAACCGTTCCGGTCAGCGACACTCGCTTCCCAACACCAGCAGATTCTAAGAGCCATGTGCTTCGCGAGGATCGCGAAGCGATGACGTGCTTCCATTACGAGCAGGCTGCGGGGATGGTCGCTGCGGAGTATGTCGTTTTGACTGAGTTTGCTGGAGAATTCCGCATTGCTCCCGCCCGGGTCGAGCTGATGTACAAACCAACGGTCGGCGGGCATTCGGCATCGTTCGTTGTGA
>DASZJS010000071.1:0-3053 GCA_035947935.1 Gemmata sp.
TATCAAAATTAAAATAATTTTCAGATAGTTATTGCGCCCACAGGTGGGTGTGTTGGACTCTGTGGGATGGAAGGAGTCAGCCGCCTTTTTCCAGATGATGGCCAGTATGCTTTCCGATGTACGAGTGGATGTTTATCGCCGCGTCTAAACCAACTGGGCGCTGAAATGGTACCTTACGGGCTCGCGCTGTCGGAACGACGGCCGGACAATCCGGCCGTGCATGGCTTATCGCCAATCGACCACCCAGAAGAAGTATACAACTGACGATCGCCCCGAGCTGTTCTCGGAAATCTCGGTCTTGCTGCTGGTGACCGTCTTTCGGTTTCGGCCATTCGAGTCACAGGTGATGAGCAGCGTTTCCCGCTCGGGTACATCCGCAGGCTTGTTCAAAGAACGCTGCCAGGTGTATGCGACTCGCAATCCATCCGGTGACCAACAATGACCGAATGTTTCCCCCGGCTCATCCACAGCCGTTCGCTTCTTCGTGGCCAGATCCATGACGTATAACCGTACCTTCAACCGCTCCCCTTCTTTCGACTCTTTCGGCTCTGGGGCGCTCTGGTAGAGTAACTGCTTGCCGTCTGGTGAGAGCCGACCGCTGTACGCAATCTCTCCCTCCGGGCTCACGAACTCTGGCTTCCCCGTGCCGTCCGCGTTGAGCCAAGCCACCCGGGCGGTGGTGAGGTCGGAAGGACGGACAGTGGCCAGGAACCGTTTGCCATCAATCGACCAATCGGTGATACTGCACCCATCCGGGAGCTTGACGTCTGTGAGAGTTTTGGCAGCAAGATCATACACTCGGTAGGCGTACTTCCTCGCCCCATCCTTCCCAAAGCCTGATTCGCCGATCAGCATCCGTCCACTATCTGCGGACCAGATTGGCTCACCGCCGGAACGCGCCGGCTGTCCGAAGACCAGAGGGATGGTGATCGGCTCCACTTTTTTCGTTCTGGACCGAATGACCAACTTTCCCTGAGCCTCCTGTGGATCGAACTCAAAGGCTGCCTGCCAGCGGCCATCGGGGGACAAATGCCCATTAATTGCAGAGGGGGCGATCTTCTCCTTCTCCTTCCCGTCCGCGTCGAGGCAGACGAGATCCGGGTTCTGCACCAGAAACATCCAGTTCGGAGCGCTCTTGGGGATTGGGGCGGCCACGGGCACCAGCCTGCGGGGCGTGTCCGGGCTGAACCCAGCAACCAGTCCGGCCACCGCGACCAGCCCGATGGCGGCGATTAGCCCGAATATGATCAACTTGTTTGTTGCGGAAACCATTGTGTGAGTTATCTCCAGGACGAGTTTGGCCACAGGGGGTGATGGCACCCTGCAGACCACAGCGATGACGGAAGATGGGCAAGCCGAAACGGGACGGGCGGCTGCGGTCGCGAGCAACCCAACCGACAGCGACACACCCTGGCGAGCAAGCCGACGGCGAAGCAATTCGCATCCCCGGCGGACACGCCCCTTCACCGTGCCGACTGTCACCCCGAGTGTGGCCGCAGCCTCGTCTCGGGTCTGCCCTTCCAGGTAACAGAGCAACAGCGGTAGGCGATACCGGTCAGGGAGCCGATCGAGTTCCAGATGAAGCAGATCACACGCTTCACGCCAACACAGGTCAGGCAGTGATGCCGGATCGGCCGGGTCGGCGTCTCCAAGCGGACCTGGTCTCCGTCGGCTCCGCACCAGGAGTTTGACCGCCACCCGATGAGCAACCCCATAGAGCCACGGACCCAGCCTGCCCCGCCAATCCTCCCGCGCGGCTCGCTGGATGAGTACCAGAAACGTGGCCTGCGTTGCATCATCGATGTCGCCAGGGTCGACAAGCACGCGGGCAGCGGTGGAGCGGACCAACTGGGCGTATCGGCGGACAAGAGTCTCGAATGCCACTTCATCCCGGCCACCCACGAACCGGCTGAGCAGTTCGCGGTCGGTCTCCTGGGCGTAACCGTCCGGGTCAGCCAAGTGGCGGACGAACCCGACGATCCCACCATGCCCCATCACTAATCCTCCATCGGCTGCATGCCACTGTCCCTTATATTGCCAGCAACCACCCCAACGGTGCGCGAATTTCCTTGAGTCCCAGAGGGAAACTCCCATGACTGTGGCGCGTGATGCGGCCTCCAAAAAGCTTTGGCAGTCGAGTCGTAAAAGTTCAGCTTGATTTGGTGGTCAAAAAAGATGCTGAGAGGGTATTCTTGAGGTCACCCATAGGAGTGTCTTGGTCATTCAAGCGGGGAATGGTAGGGTTCTAGCGCAAATCCCTAGCCCAGACACCTTGGGCAGCCGGAAAAGCTGGGCTATTAGAACCCGGTGGCACTTCCCTGCCGTGCAAGCACAACGGGAGCGGAGGCTTTCGAGTGGTCTTGCCCGGTGTAGACTCCAAAATCGTTGAAGAACAATCGTTTTGCCAGCCGGTAGAATATGTTTTTTTCCGGAATCTCGGCAACCGGGTTGTATTGCGATGTGCGAGGAGTCATAACTGCGAGTTCTGCGAGCGCTGTCTGACGGGCAGTGGCATCTTTGGCCCCGTGCGCTTCGACAAGTTTTTTGAGAAGGTCCGGGCGCTCCAGAACGATGCAGCCGCGTGTCGTTTCTGCTGCCAGCTTGCGGAAGTCCGCGAGAAACGCCGAGTGCAGGAACTTATCCTTCAGCGGGCGACGATCATCTTCGCTCGCGTGAATTGATTCCTTGGAGAACTGCACAATCGGGCATGGCTCGATACCACCCCACGGGTTGATGTGGTGGCTAATTCCGTTTGCAGCCGGGCATAGTGCCTTGCCTTCGCCATCGTGATAGGCATCGACAACGACGATCGGCTTCTTCGCGCGCATCTCGACTACGAATTTACGCGCCCGGAGAGCCTGTTCCGCAGTCAGGCAAAGGTCAAAGTTGGGATTTGGTCCCATCGGGCGGTAAACGTGGAACCAAGTATAAAGCACACCCATTTCGATGAGTTTGTCGATCCACTCTTCGCGGAGCAGGTCATCGATGTTCGATCGTGCCAAGCTCGTACAGACTCCCGTGAAAACACCCGCATCAAGGGCATTGAGATCGGA
>DASZJS010000072.1:0-7455 GCA_035947935.1 Gemmata sp.
CTGATGCTCTTCAACCAACAAAACCGTTCGTCGCGTTAATTCCTCCTTTTCGGGCTAAATGCACGGCTACTCCTGGTCTATCAGAGACCACTTTGGCTGCCGACCGCGCACTGTGTGTGACTTGCATTCATAGCCGAGGCAAAACTTGAGGAATTCTTGTTCGGAATTCTGATTTTTTGGTTTGAAGATGCCGATTATGACACTCGTAACAGGCGACAGAGATCAATAGGAGCGATGTATGCCCGAGAATTTACCCACTCTCGTGAACGGGACGAGGAAAACCCGCCGCTTCTGTCGTGGGGGAATTCTTCTCATCCCTGGCTTCGTCCTATCGACAGGTTGCCTGTACCACGGCAAGGAAGCGACCGACGAGACCGTCAAGTCGTTGGCATCACGCCCCTACGACATGTTGCCCGAGCAGCTTCGGGACAAGGCGGGATCCTCCACAAGCAAAGAACCAACCGCACGCGACAACTCGCGGCAAACGGTCAACCCGACTGTACCGACCGATGTCCAGACAGTCGCTTACATGGAAGCTGCACAAGACGGCAAGCAACCACCCGCCACCAAGTATGAGCTTCACGTCCCCGAAGCCATCCCGGGCTCCGAGGCTCCGCTGATCAAGTTGCCCGTCGATCCCGCCGCCAAGGTAGAGGCGCTCCGTAAGCTTTACCCACCATTGGCCCCGCTAGTCGAGGAGGTCCGGCCCTTGCCGGGACCGAACGGCAAACCTTACACCCTCTCTGATTTCCAGCGGATCGCAGCCGAAAACAGCCCAACTCTCCGCCAGGCTGCATCGGACGTACAGGCTGCACGGGGTAATTTGATTCAGACCGCGACCTATGCGAACCCGAATGTGTCGGTCCAGTTACAGCCATCGAACAACAGCGCTACTAGCGGTGCTATTGGGTACAGCATCGATCAGGTGATCCAGACGGGTGGCAAAATGCGGCTTCAGACCGCCGCTGCGAAAAAGGCTATGGATAACGCTGAGTTAGCCCTTAGGCGGGCCAGGAGCGACCTCGCCACTCAAGTCCGCAACGCCTATTACTCGCTGCTTGTCGCGAAGGAGACGATGCGGGTGACCCGGGCACTGTCGGTCCTCACCGACGAGGTTTACCGGGTACAACTCGCGTTAACCGAAAAGGGGGGCCAAAACGCGGCGTACGAGCCGGCTGCCCTCCGAGCCCAGGCGTACACGGCTCGACTGGCGTACCAGCAGGCGACCGCGACCTACATATACGCCTGGAAAACAATGGTCTCAACCATCTCGGAGCGGCAGTTGCCGCTCTCCGAGGTCGCCGGCCGGCTCGATGTTGCCGTCCCCTTATACGATTACGACAGGGTTCTCGCCCACGTGTTGAGAAACCACACGGACGCGCTGACCGCCCTCAACGGCATCGACATCAATAAGTTCAACTTGAAGTTAAACCAAGTGACTCCGTACTCCCCCAACCTCGATTTCAATGTCGGGATGTTCAAAGACCAAGCCCTGCTCCCGTTCGGAACATATTGGTCGTTCGGAGTCACCGCGCCACTCCCGTTTTGGGACCAGAACCGGGGGGGTATTCTCACGGCCGAGTCGGCACTGGCCCGGGCTCTTGAGGAGCCGCACCGGGTCGAGATGGCACTGACCAACACCCTGGCGACCAATTTCACGAACTACAAAACCAACCTGGATGCGGTGGAGTATTATCGCCGCTACGTTCTGCCCGACCAGGTGAGGTTTTATCGCGGCGTGTTGGTCCGACGCCAGATCGATGCCAATGCTCAATTCGGCGACCTGGTCGCGGCCCAACAGGCCCTAGCCTCGAGTGTCACCACGTACCTGGGACTGTTGGGCACACTCTGGTCGAGCGTTGTGTCGGTGGCGGACATGCTCCAGACCGATGACCTGTTCCAAAATGCGGAACTCCGTGGCCTCCCGGCACTGCCCGATCTGGAGAGCCTCCCACCCTTGCCGTGCTGCCACCCGTTCGGTCAGACCGGGGCCGGTTGCGCGACACCAGCTCCGTCGAACCCACCAACCTCGGGTCCGACTAACCCCATGCTGCCCCCGTCGAAACCACCAACCCCGGGTCCGACTAACCCCATGCTGCCTCCGCCTTCCCCCGTGTCGCCGACAGGGACAGTTCCCGCAACGCCCACTGCGAGCCCGCCCCCGAATGACCCACAGCAGCCAGGTGCCAGATTCATCCCGGGGTTGTCGCCTTCCGGTCGTTGAGAAATTGTCCCGCTTCGGTTAACCAAAAGCCGGTCAGCTTGACCGGCGATCCCCAACCTAAATCCTTCAACGTCGCAACGACACCGAGAATCGATCAGGAGGCTGTCTCATGACCCGTCCCGTGTACAAACTGGTGTTCGTGGCCGCCCTGGTAGTAGCGGGGTCGGCATCGCGTAGCCCAGCCCAGGCTCCAATCGATCAACCATACTACCCGGAGTTGATGGCACTTCAACTTCAGCGTGGCGATCCGATTGGCGGCCTTCCAATGATTCCACAATCCGACGCGGGGTCGATGGCACCAGCTCCCACGCCCAACTTCCTGGAAGGTTGGCCCCGCCCGGCCGAACAGCCCCCGTCGCTCTTCCGCCAGGCATCCGCCCCCCAGTATGGGTGCGATCCGCTGCCCGGGAGGTATTTCGAGTACGATCCCTTGCTCGACCCGCCCTCGTTCCCTCAGCCGGGATTCATTGCAGATGTTGAAGTCCAGGCGGCCGCTCCGCACATCTTCCACTCGCTGGCGAACGGGGTGCCGGTCGGTCCCAATCCACCCAATTCGATCGTGGTTCCGGTTTCCGGACTGAACTGGACGGCCTCACCCCAGGTTGAACTCGGCTATCGGTTGCCGTCCGGGTTCGGAGAGTTCCTGGTGAACTGGCGCTACATCGGTACCTCCGGGTCGAGTACAACGCCGTTCGGACCCGACGGGCCAGCGAGCTTGCAGAGTCGGCTGAACTTCAACCTGGTCGACATCGATTACGCCAGCCGGGAGTTCACTCCCTGGCAGCACTGGGGAATGCAGTGGCGATTGGGGGTTCGAGGGCTCTACATGAACTACGACACCCAGCTCACTCAGCCATTCGCGGCTGCGGCGGCCGGCAGTGGTATCCTTCAAAACCGGGCGACTAACAGCTACGAAGGGTGGGGAGGCCACGTCGGAGTGGAATTGAATCGAGATCTGAACCAATTCCTGCCGGGGCTCGACATCATCTCCAAGCTCGACTTCGGGAGTACAATCGGCACCATCAAGCAAGGGGTAAGTCAGATAACAACTGGAGGACCGAATGGCTTTGGTGGGGTTCAGAACGGCCAGGCTTCCCCGAGTCTCAGTGCGCAACTGGGATTGAATTATCACCCACCCGGAACGCGGGTTGATCTCTACGTCGGCGGCTTTTACGAATACTGGTGGAACATCGGCGCGTTGGAAAACTTCTCTCCCATCTCGCGCGGAGAGTTGTCCGTCACCGGGGTGACCTTCCGGCTGGCTTATAATTATTGATCGAATGTCCGTTCGGGCAAAGTGCATGTTTGTGTTAGGCAAAGTGCGTGTTAGTGAGCCACGCGCTCGGCCTGCATTCGAGAAACCTGCTCACACTTTTGGCAAGCATCGCAAATCACGTGAGCAAAGGAATGTAGTTCGAACTGTCAAGGGGATCGGGGTGGTGAACTGTTGGTCCGACTTTGTTTCGCTGACTGGTAGGTTTGATTGGCCCCAGTTCTTGTTGTCCAGTCGTGGTGTTCCACTTCTTCTACAGAAAGACATTGACCCAAATCGGATTGGTTAGGTCGTTTTTGAATCCGTCTGGGTGGGGGACGCTCACGAGGTGATCGCCGTGCTACCAGATTGGTGGCTTCATAACCAGTAGACTGCTTCATCAGCGTTTCATAAGTGCGAACGATCTCGCGCACCATCACTTCACGAGCATCGCTTCTCCCTCAAGTTAAAGAGCAACTCACCATTCTACCCACCTCCGACTCACGACTCTGCGACCCCAAATCCCTCAAGGCAACATCCATCCAGAACCTTGGCACTGAAAATGCTTTTTACGCTCCACGTTCAAGTCGCAAACCGCCGCGCGCTTATGGGTCTCTCCAATTGAGGGACTCTTCGGGGGTACGTTTCGCGGACGACACGGACGAGTTGCTGCCGCAACCTGTGCCGAATTATTGCGCAAGCTGTGCCTGATCCATTCCGATGCTGCCGAGGTACGCCAATCATATGGACACGCCATCAACTCCCGATCCCATTGGTACATCACACGCCGTCCCAGTCGACCCAGTTTCAGTGGCAACACCCGATGCGACGGACACACCGCCCATTGTCCCGGCTGTCCCCGCAAGTGGGAGTGTTCCGCGTCGGTCGCTATTGAAGAGGATTGGTACGGAAGCATTCCTGATCGCGGTCGTGGTCTCAGTGGGAATCTTTTTTGCCGTCTTCGTACTCGGCATGCAGGTGCCTGGCTTCGCGGCATCCGTCAAGGAAGAAAAGCCCAGCGCGGACAAGAAGGATTCTGAGTCGGGGATAAACGTCACCCTCGTGAAGGACAAACCACACACGTTGGAGGTTCCCGAGGAAGTCCGCACTGTGCTGGGGTTCCATAAGGACGGGCGAGATATCGTTGCCGTCGCTCAGGTGCCGACTGCGATGCGGCCGCTCATCCTTTCCGGTTCCACCTCCCTCGATCCCACACACCTTGCCCGTATCCGTGCCCGTTTCACGCCGACACGAGTGGTGGAGATTGCCCAAACCCATGACCTGCCCGGCATAGGCAGGGGACAATCGGAGATTCGCGAACTGCGGCCAGGCGACTCCGTCCGCAAAGGCGATGTTTTGGGCATCTTCTATAGCATGGAAGTTGGCTCCAAGAAGAACGATCTCCTCGATGCTCTGGTGCAACTGGAACTGGATCAGAAAATCCTCGACCTGGCCGACGATCCTGAAGCCAGAGGTGCCACTCCACAAGTCCTCTATGACAGTTTCAAACGTGCCGTGTATGGCGACCGTAATGCGATCGACCGGGCTCTGAACAATCTCAAGGCATGGGACATTCCCCAAGAGGAGATCGATGCCCTTCACGTTGCAGCGAAGGAGCTTGCCAAGGACAAGAATGCGTGGCTGAAAACCGTCAACGGCCGGTGGGTGAATGGCGAGAAGCAACCCAACGACAATTACAGGGAGAACCCGTGGGGCAGGGTAACCTTGAAGGCACCGTTCGACGGCGTCATCGTCGAACGCAACCTCCACGTGGATGAGATGATCATCGATAACACTGTGAACCTGTTTCAAATAGCCGATGTAAGCCGGCTGCTCGTGATCGCCAACTGCCCCGAAGACCAATTGCCGGCCCTGGAAGCCCTTGGCATCGGCACGCCTTGGACAGTTGGAACAGTCGGGGTTGATGGAGGACTTCCCGGAACAATCGAAGAGATCGGCTATCTGATCGACCCCATGCAGCACACGGCAGTCATCAAGGGGTATATGAGCAACCCGGGACAACGGCTCCGTGGCGGCCAATACGTCTCTGCCACGGTTCGGATTCCACCGCCGAAGGGGGTCGTCGAGATTCCACTCAATGCGCTGATCGACGACGGTAAGCAGCCCCTGGTGTTTGTGCAAACCGACGCTGACAAGGACCATTACACGATGCGGCGAGTTCAGGTAACGCATCGTTTCGAAGACACTGCGTTCGTGCGGAGTACGCCAATCCCCAAGGAAGAGCAATTGACAGCGCGAGAGGCTGAAGAAGGCCTTTTGCCGAAAGAGGCTCTTCAGCCGGGGGATCGCGTTGTGATGAAGGGAGCATTGGAACTCAAATTGGCGTTATTAAAGGAGGAGTCGAAAGCGCAGATGGAGCTGAAGCAGAACAAGCCGAATATCGATAAAAAGTAGAAGCGCGGAACGAAGGCATCGATGAGGTTTCCGACAGAATCGCCACACTCGTGTCTTGACTCGCCAAGTCGAGTTTTTTGCACGGAATCAAAGACGCACTACTCAGGCAGTCAGCAACGATCGACGACAACTCTTGTCGATCGTCTTATTCATTTACTCCTCGGAAGAATGAGAAGAATCAAATGATTCGTCAGATCATCGGGTGGTCGCTTAATAACCCCATCGTCGTAATACTGCTTGCGTGCGCTTTTGCAACAATTGGAGTTTATTCGTTTGAGCATGTTAACGTAGAAGCCTACCCCGATCCCGCCCCTGCCATCGTCGAGGTGTATGCGTTGTTCCCCGGTGCATCCGCGGAGGAGGTCGAACGACAGGTCACCATCCCCCTGGAAGTAACCTTCGCCGGTATGCCCGGTCTGAGGTTTATCCATAGCAAGTCGCTTTTCGGTTTGAGCGACCTCAAAATGAACTGGAACTACGGCAGTCAGTGGACCTACGAAGTGGCCCGGCAAGAAGTCATCAATCGCATCGCCACGATACAGCAGCCATTGCCGCCCGGCGTGTCGCCCACCATCTCCCCCGAGTCTCCGACCGGCGAAATCTACCGCTACATCCTGACCTCTCCCAAAGACGCTGGCGGCCACCCGATTTACACACTGAACGACATCAAGGCGATGGAAGACTACACGATGGAACGTGAGTTCCGAACCGTACCGCGCATTGTCGATCTCACCAGCTTCGGCGGAACCATTCGGCGCTACGAGGTTCAACCGGATCCGGATCGTCTTCGCCGCTATGGCATCACGCTCATGCAGCTTCAAAACGCGCTGGCGAATAGCAATTTCACGGTGGGTGGCGATTACGTCAACCAGGGCCAGGTCGCCATGACCGTGCGCAGTGTCGGCCTGTTTGGCGGCGGCATGGACCCCGTGAACAAGGTGCTGGGCCTCCCAGACCCCAACCCAGCGGCAACGGCCGAGCTGACCGACAATCTGGCCAAGGCAGAGAAGGAGGCGACCGAGCTGTATGAAGAGTTGGAGCGCCGGCAGAGTTCGACGTTCTTCAAAATGCTGCACGTGAATCGCTTTCCCAAGATGGAGACGGACAAACTGAGCAGCGAAATGGTCAGGGCATTCAAGGAGGCGTCCGAGTTGCGCGAAGAACAGAGGCGTCGCGTGGCCACGCCCGCTGCCAAAATTCTCCGTGCTGAGGAGTTTCGCCGCATCCGCGACATCCGCAGCCTGGTGATCGCCTCGGTCAACAACCAGCCGTGGCGGGTCGAAGACGTGGTCGAGGGCGGCCGGGTGTCCCCTGGCCAGATCGGCGAGGAGGGCGTCGTGGTCAGCCACCAAACGCGCCTCGGGCGAATCGGCTATTGGAAGGCCGACCGCGAGCGGCCATCCGGCTCTCCCCTCACTCTGACCGACGTTGGCCACGATGAGGATGACAAGGTGCAGTGCATCGTCCTGCTGCGCAAGAACGAGGACACGTTACCTGCCCTCAAAGACGTCAAGGCCAAAGTCAAGGAGCTCAACGACCCCGCCTCCGGGCGGATGCTTCCCGG
>DASZJS010000073.1:0-5708 GCA_035947935.1 Gemmata sp.
AGGCCGGCTCCGTCTTCGGAGTTTGGGGAACAGTTGATCCCAATGCTTGCGCGACGGATGGAGAGTCGGAGTTCGGCTCAGTCGCGAGTTGTTTCGGTGCCTCGGAGGCTTCGGTTTGGGCAGTCTGTTCGTGTGTACTTGTCAGCAATTTGGCGATGCCACCCAAAGCCACACCGAGAACCACCAACGCTGCCAGACCGAACATGCGGCCCCATCGTTTCCGGGCTGGTTTGGGCTGTTCGGGGATCACTTCTTGCGATTGAGGCTGTGCAGGCATAGCCTCGATACTTGCTTCAAATTCGGAAGCCATCGGCAGGATGGGACATGAAGGGTCTGTGGCGTAGCTGGGTTGCGTCTCCTCGCAAGCCTCGGCCTTTGCATCCTTCAGCCACGATTCCCGTGGACGCAATCGGCCATTGGCCTCGTGGTTGGCTGCATCGAGAGTAGCGCCAGCGAAAGGCAGAAGAACCCCTGCGACCTCGGTTGGCGTCTGATACCGATCGTCCGGCGACTTGGCCATCAGCCTCTGGAGTATCTGACCCAACTCCGGACTCGCATCGGGTCGAACTTCACACAACTGGGGTGCGGGTTCCTTGAAGTGGGCGATCATCTTCGCATAGGCTCCCACTCCACCGAACGGCGGCTTCCCGGCAAGCAGGTAATAGAGAGTGCAACCGAGCGAATAGAGATCCGACCGGATATCCAGACCAACAGAATTGCGCGCTTGCTCAGGCGAAAGGAAATCCGGCGTGCCCATGAGCGTTTGGGGCTTGGTGATCGCCATGGCCGTTAGCGATGCGGGGTCAACGCCATCCGCTGTTGCCACGCGTGCCAGCCCGAAGTCGAGAATCTTGACCTCTCCCGTCTTTGTCACCATCAGGTTGTGCGGTTTGATATCCCGGTGGACCATTCCTTTTTCGTGGGCGTGCTGAAGTCCAATCGCTGCCTGG
Source organism: Gemmata sp. (assembly GCA_035947935.1). GTDB lineage: Bacteria > Planctomycetota > Planctomycetia > Gemmatales > Gemmataceae > Gemmata. The sequence goes on from DASZJS010000073.1 coordinate 951, forward strand.
CGGATCATCGTACACGCCATCGTCACAGGCAGTGGACCCCGATCGTGAACCACTCGATCCAGGCTCAAACCATCGACATATTCCATGACCAGGAAGTGCAATCCACCAGCCTCATCCGCATCGTAGGCCGTGACGATGTTCGGGTGACTCAATCGCGATGCGAGGTGGACTTCCCGACGGAATCGGTCAATGGCTGCGGGATGGGATGTTATTGTTTCGAGGCTGAGAACTTTCAGGGCGACAGTTCGCCCCATGACCCGGTGTTCGGCCTTGTAAACCACGCCCATACCACCCTCACCCAGTCGCCCCACGATCTTGTATCGCGGATGATCGACAAGGGGCGGTGGGACATCGGAAACGGTTGGGGTACTCATGATGGGATGACTCGTGGTGACTTGTCGGAACAACCATACCGCGCGCCACGAAGCGCGGCATCTAAATCAGACAAGTATCGAATCTCTTCGCAATTCTTGAGACGTGATGTGAACTTTGATGCATCGGAGAAAAGAAGCTCTGCGCTTTAGCAAGGTGGCGGATCGTTGGAGAAAATGACATCCAAGGTTACAATTCGCGAGTCAAAACTCGACGACAATAAGCTCCGAAAGTATTCGTTCTCGCCGGAATACAAAAGCAGCAGAGGTATACGATGCGATCGTCAACCGCCGGTGGTTTGCACACCATAGCTCGAGCTCGCATCGTGCGAGTTGTGGCGTGCGGTCTGGTAATCCTTGCGGGCTCGTTCGCACCGACCTTGCGAGCCGAGGAACCTGCCAGCAAGCTTGCCAAGGATTTGGCCGGCGTGAAATTCGAGCAATACGCGGAGGCACCCGGCTACTCTGAAGGCCCGACCTGGCGCAAGGGCGAGGTCTTCTTCTGTAGCGGCGCACTGATGCGTATCGATGCCAAGAAAACCGTTCACAAATATCTGGAGATCGACCCAGCCGGCACCGTACTCCGCGGCGATGGCCACCTGCTCGTCTGCGACAATAAGTACAAGGCGATTCTGGACATCTCCCCAGATGGGAAAGTGGGCATCATCGCCGATCGGTTCGAGATGCAGACTCTGCGGAGCCTGAACGATCTTACGGTCGATGCCCGTGGGAACGTCTACTGGACCGACCCGGATGGCTCATCCGTGAAGAATCCCGTTGGGGACGTGTTCCGGGTCCGTCCTGACGGTCGGATCGATCGGATCGCCACTGGACTGGCATTCCCCAACGGCCTCGAAGTCGATCCCGCCAGCAAGTTCCTGTACGTGATCGAATCTTCTTCAAAGAAAATCCTTCGTTATCTACTTCCAGACGACAACGAGTTGCTTGGCAAGCCCGAAGAGTTCTTCGACCTTGGCGGCTCAGGTGGAGATGGTTGCGTCTTTGATGCCGCGGGTAATTTCTGGGTTGCCGACTACCATCGCCCAGAAACCGGCAAGGGACGAATCACCATCATCGGCTCCGACGCGAAGGTGCTGGCATACCTCCCCGTGCCCGCGAAAGTGGTCAGCAACATCGCGTTTGGCGGCCCGGACAACGATGAAATCTTCTGCACGACAGGCGATCCATCCAGCGTCTTTCGTGCGAAAGTCGGTGTGAAAGGCTTTGTCGGCCATCCCGGGAAACCCATGAAGATCTCGCGTTACTTGCCTGTGGTGCCCTTGCGACCTCATGGCGACGCCGGGAGTATCCTCAAGGTCATTCAGACCGCAGCCGATGCCAAACTGGATGGAGGGAAGTTCAGCGAGGACATCAAGAAGCAACTGCAAACGCTCACCGCGGCGATAATCGATGAGCAAGTTCGACGCGACGTTGAGGCGCTCCTGCCGGAACTCGAACGGGCAGCGGCACGCCAGAGCCGAGACCGTCCCCTCCTGGCCGAGATCAAGCGACTCGGTGGTACAGCTACCGTTGAGGTGCTGGCTCCGGATTCGCTTCGATCGATCGTTGGCGATACTGGATTGGCGGTCTTCGGCCGAATCGTCGCGATCGACCTGAACGAGCGAACCGATGGCCACAAGGCACCCGTGCCCAAAGGGCTCGCGGACCGGGTTACCGACGACTGGTTAAAGCGACTCGAGGGCCAGGATCAGTTGCGGCGACTGGAACTATCCGGCACGGCCATCACAAGTGCGGGTCTGATCCACCTGAAGGACTTGAAGAAGCTGGAGATTCTGAACGTCTGCCTCACTGTCGTGGACGACCGGGGATTTGAACACCTTGCCGGATTGACCCAGATGAAGCGAATGGTGGTCTGCTCCTCGAAGATCACCGGGTCCGGGTTCCGGCACCTGGAGGGAATGACGCAGATCGAGTCGATCAACCTGCATTCATCTCCCGCAAGTGACGCAGGGCTTGAGGCGATCGGGAAACTCACGAACCTTCGCCGCCTGGAGATCGTTCACACCAACGTGACCGATGCAGGGCTCAAACACCTTGCGGGTCTCGTAAACCTGCGACAGCTCCACGTTGCCAGTCACGAGACAACGGAAACGGCCTTGCCGTTCCTTGCTCAATTGAAGGAACTCGATCAGCTCGATGTCTACGAACGCGCTGCCAGCAACCCAACGCTGGCACAGATCGGCAAGTTACCGCGTCTCCGGCTGTTGATGCTTCTCGGTGACTCATTCGATGATGAGGGGGTGAAACACCTCGCGGGGCTGACTACGCTGGAGGAACTGACCATCGCGTCCGGGAAAGTAACCGACGCGACGATCGAGACCCTCGCGGGTCTGAAGAACCTCCGCAAGCTCAATCTCGGTGGGACGAAGATCACTGCGGCTGGTCGAGAAAAACTCGTCAGGTTGCTCCCGAAGACAGCGATTGTTCCATGAGACTTAGCCCTAGGGCGTTCCCGCCCTGGGCAGGTTTCAGAACCAGAAATTGAGATTCACAATAGTTTCCATGTTGTAGGGTCGCGGGCCAACCATGGGAAAACTGAGGGCAGCGGTCAGTGTCGCCCGCGGGAATCGGAAGTGAACACCGGCGGTGATATTCACCTCATCGGGGACGTAGACGAGACCATCCGGCGCGCGATTGTTCAGTGGCGTATGGACGTGGATTTCAGCCGTTGGAATGATTCCGTTCAATAAGCGATCATCGAAGTTCTGATACAGCCAGTATCCCGTCGCGAGGCTGTTGGTGAACAGCAGTGTGTCGCGACCATTGGTTGGAACAACAAGGTCGGTGATCCCCTCAACGTAGGCGCGATCGAACATTCGGATAAACCCAGCCCAGGGTTGGAATAGAACCGAGTGCGGGACCGCGCTGCCATCCGATAACACGCCTCCGGTTGCCGATGTGGGAGTCGTAATGATCAAGCCGGCGGAGGCAACATTTCCCGTCTCCCGGTCGTTGATGAAAGCGTATTTGAACAGCACGCTCAGGTCACCCGCAGTCTGGCCACCCGTACCCGTGGGGCCGTTGTACTGGATGAAGGGCATTCGCATGCCAATCGAGGCATTGCCGTCGAAGAATGTTTTCTCGAAGCCAAACATCTCGCGGTTTTCGTTGATGCTGCCGAGTCCCGGGTTCAGAGATCCACCCATTCCGGAATAGTAGTTGTAACCGAAATACACGCGGTCGGTTGGTCTTGGGCTGTCGTTATCTGTGATGAGAACGCCGCTGTATGCGCCGGAGACGGGAATGTGTACGACCCGCGTCTCGGGCACCGTTATGGTCGAAAAGATCGGAACATGGGTGATGACGAGAACGCCATCGCGACGGGTCTCGACTGTTCGCGTGCCAGTCTGGATCGTCTCGGTGTTGTAGCCGACGACGATGGTTTTTGAGTAGAAGACGCCGCCGAAATCGCCATCGAAAGTTTCGTTGAACGCCCGTCCTTGCAGACCGCCGCCAGGGGTTGAAGTGGCGAACGGAGTCGTCAAATCCCCGTTCGGCGCGGGATTCATGGGTGGAACGGGAGGTACATTCGGGTCGGACGGGATTGGCATGGTCCCCGGCAACGTGCCGGGGGGATAGAATGGGCTCGTTGGGCAGGTGGGACAGCAGAGCGGAGCCACGCTTGAGCGTGAGCGAAGCCAGGAGGCAGGGCTCACGGAGTCATCATCGGCCTGGGCAATCCCGCTTGCGAGCGCAAACACGACTCCCACCAATATCTTACCCAGACGCATCACACGTTCCTCCACCCTATCTCGCAGGGATAGCCCTTGAATGGTGGAAGTATCGGCCCAACCCAGCTTCCCGATTTATTCGATCTTGTCGATATATCCACGATTATCCCAACCCCATGCTTTGAGAAGTTCACTCATCCGATCCGATTTGCCAGGATGGGCTACTTTTACAAGCGGGTAGCGGATCATTCTTTGCACGGGGTGGAGTGACATACCTTGCTCGTTTGCGGGCCAAGAGGGTCCCGCACGGCGGTTGGGTTGCACAATGAATCATTCATCGCGACCTGTACTCAGATGGTTGGTTATTCGGATGATGCCACCGAAGGGCTAGAACAGGGAGGAAGGGGATCGGTTAGTCAGCACAAATCATGAGTTTGTTTATGATTGAAGTGATTATTGTTGTCATCGAGCATGTGGCAGTGGGCTTTGACACGTGACGATTTGTGGCAGAGATTGGTGTATGAATCTGTGATTGGGATGGAAAACGTCTTGTGAAAGTGCCAAAACACATCCTCGCAATCTTGTGAGATTACTGACACCGCTGACTATGCTGGCACCCTCAACTCAACACGTCTGAACCTGATGACAGTCTGCCCACGCGTGCACACATGGGCTGAGTGCCCGCTACACTGCGG
>DASZJS010000074.1:0-8558 GCA_035947935.1 Gemmata sp.
GAGTCGATCCTCAAGCCGAGCGCCAAGCTGGCCCAGGGGTACGAAACGTACCGGTTCGTGATGACCGACGACCGCGTGTTCCAGGGGTTCGTTGTCAGCGAACGGGCGGACGCCACAGTCATCCGCGAATCCAACGGGGTGCAGCGCGAGCTGAAGAAGTCCGAGATCGCGACGCGGCAGATGCAGAAACAGTCGGCTATGCCCGAAGGGCTTGCGGCGAACCTGACCCCCGAGCAGCTTGCGGATTTGCTCGCCTATTTACAATCGCTGAAATAAACCGTCTTCTCCGGGTTGCGCTGACAGGGGAGCAACGTCCGATGGGTGGCACAGTCGGCCCTACTTCAGGTAGTCCCGCCACAACCACCGCAGGGCGTCGGGAAGGAGGGCACCGCCGTGGTTATCCGAGTGTCCGTCCTTCCCAACCACAAACTTGTAGTCGTACTCCTTCTCCTTCATTGCTTCGGCCATCGCCAGGTTCTGGAGGTGCCAGTCTCGCGTCGTGTTTCTCGGGCTCCGGTTGTCGTTTATCCCATCCTGTAGAAACACTCGGATCGGCTTTTTCTCGGCCTTGCGAACCAAATCCGGGTAGAGATGCCCACCGCGTATATCGGTGAAACTCCCGATCGCGCTGAACACCCGGCGGAAGGCGTCCGGCCGCTCCCACGCGACGGTGAATGCGCAGATCGCGCCGCTACTCGCCCCACCAATCGCACGCCCGTCAGGGTCTTTGGTCAGACTGTACGTTTTGCCAACCTCCGGCAGCATCTCATCGACGATGAATCGGGCGTACTTGTCGCCGAGCGAGTCGTATTCGACACTCCGGTTGTTCGGGTTGCCAAATCCGATCGTGTCGGGGTAGGTGTCGCCCCGCTGCCCGGGGGTAATGAAGATGCCGATCGTGACCGGGATCTCCTTCGCATGGATCAGGTTGTCGAGTACCGTCGGCACCCGAAGCACACCCTTCGGGTTCACCGCCCGCTGGCCGTCCTGGAAGACCAACACGCACGCTGGCTTGTCCGGAGCGTATTGTGCGGGGACGTACACCCAGTATTGCCGAATCGTGCCATCAAACATCTTGCTCTTGAAGAGAGTTGGGCCGATGAGCTTGCCTTTCGGCACATCATCTTTCGTTAGCGAATCCGGGCCGAGCTTGTAGTCGGACTGGGCGAGGAGCGAGCCGGGGAGCAGCAGAACGAGAACGAACGGGAGAGTTTTCACGGCTAATCACCTTGTTTAGACGATCTGTTTGATGATCTTTCCCTCGACGAGGGTGAGACGTTCCCGGCGGCCGAGGTGCGGGAACGTCAGCTTTTCCTGATCGAGTCCGAGCTGATGTAGGATCGTAGTGTGGATATCGCGGACGTGGTAGGGCTCCTCGACCGCCCGCAACCCAATCTCATCCGTTGCCCCGACCGCCTGCCCACCCTTGATTCCACCGCCTGCCAGCCACATCGTGAACCCAAGATTGTGGTGGTCGCGGCCTGACGCGCTCTCTGCCTCCGGTGAACGGCCGAATTCACCTCCCCAAAGAACGAGAGTGGAATCGAGCAAACCCCGCCGTTTCAGGTCGGTCAGCAAGCCGGCAACGGGTTTGTCCGTTTGGTCAGCCATGCGCTTGTGGTTTTCTTCAATATTCTTGTGCGCATCCCACTGCATGGTCCCATCCCCACCACCAGATACGACAACAACGAATCGTACTCCCTTCTCGACAAGCCGACGGGCAAGCAGGCACCGCCGACCGTAGTCGTCCGTCGGCTTTGTACCGACTCCATACAGCTCAAGCGTTTCTTTCTTTTCCTTCGTGATGTCGAACAACTCCGGGGCCTCAGTCTGCATTTTGAAAGCGAGGTCGTACGAACGAATGCGGGCGGCGAACTCATCGTCCCCATCTCCGCCCGCCTCGTTCAAATCGCGGATCAGCCCGATCGTTTTACGCCGCTCCTCAGATGTCACGTTTGGTGGGAGGTCCAGATTGCGGATCGGTCGCGGGCCGCCACCGAGCATCGTGGGCTGGTAGACCGCAGGGAGAAATCCGTTTGAATACATTGGCTGCCCGGCTTCGAGTGCCCCGTGTGAGTCGGGCATAACGATATAGGGCGGCAGCGACTGGCTCTCCGATCCCAGCCCGTAGACGACCCACGAGCCCATGCTCGGGAACCCCGGCACCACCCGTCCGCTGAACAACTCGTATTGGGCGGCGGAGTGGACCACCTTGTCGCAATGGCACGATCGGACCACGGCGATGTCATCGATGCACTTCGCCATATGCGGAAACAGGTCGGACACCTCGATTCCGCCGCGACCGTGCTTCGTGAACGTGCGATTGGAACCGAGCAGCTTCGCTCCCTTCGGCACGAACTGGTATTTCGCATCCCCGAACTCGGCCGGGCGCGGCTGGCCGTTCAGCTTGTTCAGGAGTGGCTTGGGATCGAACGTATCGAGGTGGCTCGGCCCCCCGGCCATGAACAGGAAGATGACGCTTTTCGCCTTCGGCTGGAAGTGTGGCTCCTTCTGCGCGAGCGGGTCAGAACCGCGGCCTTGTTCCGCGAACAGCGAGGTCAATGCGACTGCCCCGAAACCGCCAAACGCATTGGTCAGGAATTCTCTTCGAGAGAAAGCGGAACGAACAATCATTGGTGTTGTCTCGTCGCAGGTTATTCCAGCGCGGAGTGCGGAACGTATGAAGCGAAGACAACCGCACTCCGCGTTGTTGAGTTAGTCCACGTAGAGGAAGGCGTTCAGGTTGAAGACTGCGAGGCCGAACTCCCTTAAGGGTTGCTTCTTCAGGAACTCCACGGCCAGCTCCTTCTCCCGCGATGTGGGCAGTCGGCCCGCGGCGAGCCGGTACGCGACTTCGACCCGCGCTGTGGCGTCTGTCCCGGCCTCGTCGCGGAGCCGGCAAGCGAACGACTCGGCAAGGTCGTTCGCGAGCGTCCCGTTTAGCAACTCCAGCGCTTGGAGAGCATGTGTACTCGACTCCCGGCGTGCACAACTCGTCGCCGCGTCAGGCTGGTCGAATGCCTCCATGAACGGCAGCCGCAGATTCCGCTTGGCGTGCAGATAGACCGAGCGCCGGTCATGTTCCTTCTTATCTTGTGTGACGGTCCACTGCGACGGTGTGTAGAGCAGCCTCACCAGGTCGTTATCGACTGGTACGACCACACTCGGGCCGCCCGCCTTGAGGTTCAGGCGACCTGAAACCATCAGCATCGAGTCGCGGATCTCATCGGCGGTCAATCGTCGGCGCGGGAACCGCCACAGCAACCGATCTAATGGATCTTTTAACACCCCGGGGTTCGGGTCGGGATGCCGGGATGCCTGCCGGTACGCGCTGCTCAGCACAATGAGCCGGTGAACGTGCTCGATGCTCCAGGCATTACCGGGTTGATGGCCGGAGTTCGCCCAGGATGGTTCCACGAACTCACTGGCGAGCCAGTCGAGCAGTTCTGGGTGGCTCGGGCGTCCGCCATTGACTCCGAAATCGTTTGCGGTGTCCACGATCCCCGTACCAAAGTGCCACTGCCAGATGCGATTCACGAGCACGCGAGCCGCGAGAGGATTCTTGGGGTGAATGATCGCGCGGGCCAGGATCGTCCGCGGGTTCGGAGTGTCGGCAGGTAACTCGGCGATCTCACCCGTGAAGCCGATACCCAGCACCTTCGCAGTGACCTGCCGCCCCTTCTTGTCGGTGTTTCCCCGCTTGAGTACATGAACCGGCGTCCGATTTGATGGGACGTTCCGAACCGTGCTAATGGCCGGCAGCGGCGGTGGCAGACTCGCCTCCAATTCCTTCAATTTTTGCTCGGCCTGTGCTTTCGCATCGCCGGTCAGGTTGGCCGATGATTTTTGAAACTTCTTGATCTCGGCCTGGATCTTGTCGGTTTTCGTCTTCCATGCGATCTGATCCGCGAGGCTCACCTGGATGATGTTGTGCTCGTGCGTCGCCGCCCAGAACGCCTGGAAGCAGTAGTAATCGTCCAGTGTGATCCCATCAAACTTGTGGTCGTGGCACCGGGCACAGGCGATCGTAAGGCCCAGGAACACGGCTCCAGTTGCATCGGCCATCTCGGTCATCACTTCGTTGCGGCTGAACGCAAGTTCCTGGTTCCCGGCGTTTCGCCGAACCGGGCCGAGGCGGTTGAACCCGGCCGCGATCCGCAGTTCGTCGCTATCCGGGTCGATCTCGTCACCAGCGAGTTGCTCCACCACGAACCGGTCGTAGGGCTTGTCGCGGTTGAACGCATCAATCACGTAATCCCGATACCGCCATGCCCCGGAGCGATGACGGTCGTACTCGAACCCCTCCGTCTCGGAATACCGCACGAGGTCGAGCCAGTGCCGGCCCCACTTCTCGCCATAATGCGGCGATGTAAGCAAGCGCCCGACCAGCTTTTCGTAGGCATCAGCTGAGGTGTCCTTGAGGAAACCCTCAATCTCGGCGGGTGTCGGCGGCAACCCGATCAAGTCGAACGTCACCCGGCGAATCAACGTGACTCGGTCGGCCTCGGGTGCCGGTGACAGTCCGTCTTTCTCCAGCCGGGCGAGGATGAAGGCATCGATGGGAGTTCGGATCGCGAACTTCGGGTTGCGAACGTCCGGCACTGCGGTCCGAGTGGGAGGGCGCAGCGACCAGTGCGTGTCCGGGGCGACTGCAATCGCATGTGAGACGACGATCAGGGCAGCAATAATTGCGAGGGGTCGCATGGGGTGGTGCAGGTGGGATGGCGCGGGTGGGGTGAGCGTTTGCGGGTGGTCGGCCCCCGCGACACTTGAAGTGTACCCGAAAACCCGATCTGGCGGGACGAGTTTTTTCCCACACTGGCGATACGGAGGCGATTGCGGCGAGTGAATCCCTCTTGCTGACGATCTTGCCGTCAACGATGTAGAAGAAACTCGAATGACCCGACGTTCGCCACCGTGCAAGCGCAAGCGCCGTGCGGCTACTTCGGGCGAGGGGAAGCGGCACTGTCGTGTGCTTTACGCAAGTCGTCGATAAACTTGTCCACGAACCGCGACGAACTGGGCTTTGAACGCACAGCCGCCTGGTAGTGTGCGACCGCTTCTTCGACCGCACCTTCCTCGCCCAGTAGATGTCCCATGATCATGTGGGCGATCGCGTCGTCCGGATTGATTTGCAATGCCTCGTCCAGACGTTCTCGGGCCGTATGGCGATAGCCTAGCTTCAAGAGGAAGTTCGCGAGAAAGGCAAGTGCATCGGCTCGATTGGGTTCTTTGTTCACCCGATTTGTGAACGTGGTGATGGCCTCATCGTACTTCCCTTCGGCGACGAGTACGTTCGCCAGGTCATAATGCGCGAGCGTGAAGTTTGGATAGATTTTGATCGCCCTTTCGAGAGAATCTTTGGCCCCTTTGAGATCGCCCACGGCAAGTTGAAGGTTGCCCTGTTGCCGCAGTGCCTCGTAATGGTGCGGCACTTGCTGAATCACAACGCGATACTGCTCGATTGCTTGATCGGGAATATTGGACTCAGCCAGGAACTGTGCATATTTCACCCGGGTTATCCAGTCGCCGGGATTGTCGTTTAGGGCTCGTTTGAAGATTCCGATCGACTCCGACGTGGTATCGGTTTGAATCGTTCGTTGCAGGTCATTGACCTGGGCGTCCAAACGCTTGGCCCGCTCGGCATGATCCAACTGGTCGCGAAAGGGCTGCTCGAGCAACAAGGAACGAATGGCTGAATCGATCTTGTAGCGCGTCCACACCCCGTAGGCAAGCTGCTCTGCACATCGATCCAGACCGATCGGAGTGCCGTCGCCTACTTGCCGCGTCTTGAGCGGCATCTCCCGGACGATGGTTCGGAACACAGAAGCGGCCAGCGAATAGTTCCCCCGGAGATTCATGTGTACGTGTTCGAGGAACAGATTCTCCCCAGGCACACCCTCCGGGCTGAGCGCTGCGAAATCCAACTCCGCATCCACCAGGTGTACCCCCGACGGAATGCTGTTCGCAATGTCGCGGATCGCGACATTGATCCTACTATCGGCCCGGAATCGTAGGGCATCCAGGTCACGCGCCCGACGGTATTTCTCGCCAGCTTGTTCGGTCTTCCCCAAGGCTCGACAACATCGGGCCATGCGAAACGCCAGATCGGCGAAACGATCGTCGATGGCGGATGCCGCCTCGTATCGGGCGACCGCCTCGCCCAACCTCCCAGCGTTTTCCAAATCGACTCCTTCAGCGTAGACCCTTTCCCACTCCGCAGTCTGCTCGGCGATCAAACCCGGACGGTGCAGCGAGGCGAACGGCGCGGAATCCCTCAAATTGACAGGAATGGTACAGACCACGACCTGAGCGCCCGACTCCGTACCACTTCTGCAGATGTCCCGGAGGTTGCTGCGAAAATTTCTCACAGTGGCCTCGATCCGCGGGTCATCAACTTGGACTTGGCTATTTTGAAACATTCCCCAGCCGTCCCACGACTTTGGACCCGCGGAGGACGACAGCCCACGCAACGTGCTGCCGAGCAGTTGCCCTGTCCGAGTCCGCTTGACGAATAGACTGCTCTGAATCATCCCCAAGCTGGGCGTGAAGGAGCCAAGAACTCCCGAGACGCCGAATGGTCCCACGATCTCGTTATTCCCCAGATAAACAACAAAGAGATCGGGCTGATGCCTGGCACATTCCGATGCGATCCGCTGCACCACGTGCGAGTTGATCGCGGTCATCGACGTGTTGACCACCTCGAAGTGAGTATCGGGATAGGTCGCTCGCAGTATGACTTCGAGGATGCGCGAGAAGCTGCTTGCCGGGTCCGGGAAGCCCTGGGCAGCCGATTCGCCGAGTATGAAAATTCGATAAACGCCCGGCCCCTTCTCCTTGGGCATCATCTGCGTCAACGGCTGTCCGCCCAACCCGGGTGGGAAAAACCTCCGACCGAAGTCCACGTTTTCTGCGTACACCGTTGTGCCATCGGGAGCGGGGCGTTCGATGAAGAAGGATGTGGGATAGCCGTAACCGCAGACCCGGAGGCCCAGTTCAAGCAAACCGAGAACGAGTGTGGGGATCACTGTCGCTGCAATCAGGCGGAAGAGCCACTTGCGCTGACGGTGCAGTTTGCGCCCCGACATCGCGGCTGGCTGCATCGCTTGCGGTATGGGGCTTGCTGCTTGAGTTGTGGTGCGGGCAGACGGGATCGGGGCTTCGTCCTCAGGCCTTTCCGTATCGGTGCCCATGGGAGTCGTTCCTCTGTGGAGGAATATTTATCTAATCACTTCCAGCAATTTCTTCAAGTCTCGCAGCGACAGCCAAATGCGTCCATGCTTCCCGCTCACACCGTGGCGTGGGAGTGCATCTCCCATGTAACCTCGCTGGACGACACCAAGAGCGACGAGGGTGTAGGAACCACAGGAGGTGTCCTGCCCTCCTCTGACACACTTTGCCGCCACTTCCGATGAGGTGAGCGCCCGAACGCCCATTCCCACAACCGCAAGAAGATATTGGCCGGTGCGAAACAATTTGAACACGAGAAGGCAGCTTGTGGGAGTGACTTTTGACCTGGGTATGTGCTTGTCGCGAGGTGGAATGAGCCCCCGACTCCATCAGCGATCCATGTAAAGGAAGACTACTTGGCGGGCTCGGTGCGATCGTGTCGCATGTTGATCTTCAGGTGGTCGATCCGTTCCCTGATGCCCCTTGGCCATAGAATCTCAACCCGCTCAATTTCCGTGTGGCTCCCGAGGCCAAAGTGCAGCGTTCGCGATCCATGCGACAGGTATCCCCCCGCCGCATGCACTTGGCGCACCATCACCCCCCCTCCCACGGGATAGACCCAAACCAGTGCGCCGATCGCGTCCCGGTTGCTCCGCCTCCCTGTCAGCCGAAAGGCGATGTAATTTTGCTGCGGAAGCTCGTTTCTGAAGTAGTACGGTCGATCGTTGAAGTTGTTCACAATTAAGTCGAGGCGGCCATCGCCGTCGAAATCTCCCACAACAGCGCAACGGGAACTTCGGGCCGCTGGCTGTCCACCAATCTTTTCGTCGAGATGAATCCCACCAGGTGGGGGCTCGATTCCCAAGGTTGCGGCCCGATCTGTGAACGTCCGATCTCCATTGTTCATCATCAGGGCGTTCGGCCAGTAACCATAAGGGTAACCCATTCCAGAGGGGATGAACACGTCCTCGAAGCCATCGTTGTCGAAGTCTCCCGTGGCGATCCCCCAGGGCCACCAAGTTTCCAGGTTGGCCCTATCCGAGACCTCCTCGAACAAACCGTTCGGAAGTTTCCGAAACAGCGTGTTCCCAAATACGACGTCCTCGTACCGAAATTTGAACGTATTTACTAGCATTTTCTCAAATTCGGCGGTCGGGGGAGAAGTTTGGATCCTCGGACCTGTAACATTGGGATATTTCTTCCGCAGGTTGTAGGGCTGGCCGTCGCGCGGCAACATGTTATTTGGGAGCCACATGTCCGAGTGCATGTCCACGGTAAACAGGTCCAGGTGACCGTCGTTGTCGAAATCGAATGCCTTCGTTCCAATCGCTCCCCAGGACGTCCGCCCGAGGACTTTGACGGTGTCAACCTGGGTGAAAGTCCCATTG
>DASZJS010000075.1:0-2799 GCA_035947935.1 Gemmata sp.
ATCCTGGGTTGGCGTTATCAGCAATCATGGCTGGGAATCGGATGCGACCTGTCGCTTGGAAAACCGATGTGACCAAGAAGGGAATGGAATTTTATCGGAGTGTGTTCCAGGCCAAGCCACACCCACTCCTGGCCGCCACGCTGACGTCAGCTTACGCGGAACTGTATCTTCAGACAAAATGGAACGATTCTGCTGCTTCTGTCTTCGAGATGAATGACTGGTTGTGCCGATTCCAGATCCCTAACTCCGATCCCCGGATTCCGCAGTGGGCTGGTGGTTTTCGATCTGTCCAGAACGGGCAGCAAACAGATGTCCCATCCGGCCCTGAAACCGGATTTTACCTTCAAAGTCTCACTGACGCCTGCCAGTTCGCTCGACTCAATTCAGACGTCGATCGTTTTGCGAAGTTCAAGGCCGCATCGATGGCTGCGACGCAATATCTTACCGATCTTCAATACGTCGAAACGAACACACGGCACTTTGAGAATGCCTTCCGGGCGAACATGCTCATTGGCGCATTCCACCTCTCCCCAACGGATGGAAATATCCGTATTGATGCAACGGCCACAGCCGTTACTGGTCTCATCCGATTTCTCGAAACAGTGGCGGACAGGGAATGAGAGAAAAGTGGAAACGCGGAATGAGAGCGACGAGTGTGGAGTGTCAGCCGAGACCGTGTGCTGTCGTATTTTCTGCCACTGGGTTTCTTAGAGAGGCTGGAGTTACTCGATAGCCTTTCCAGTTGTTCCATCTTTGGTCTGGAATTCGATCTTTGTCGCAGTAACGATTTGTGCGTCGGTGCCCATTCAAAATGCGAGGCTCAACCCGAACTGCAAAACGACCAGGATAGAGATTCCCGTTCGAGAAGTCTGGGCCTTTCAATTGGACCGACTACACCCGCTCTGGTCGCAAAAGCGGGAACAAGATCACATCGCGGATCGTTTGCGTGTTCGTGAGGAGCATGATGAGCCGGTCGATGCCAATGCCTAAGCCGCCTGCGGGAGGCATACCGTGGCGCAAGGCACGAACGAAATCCTCATCCATTTTTGCCATTGAGTCTTCTGCGTTCAAACCTGTGAGTTGCTGGCGGAAAGTCTTCTTTTGCGTGATGGGGTCGTTTAACTCGGTGTAGGCATTAGCGAGCTCCATTCCGTGGATATAGAGTTCAAATCGCTCCGCGATCCGCTGGTCATCCCGCTTTCGCTTGGTCAAGGGGCAGAGTGAGGCTGGGTAGTCGTGGACGAATACCGGGCCAACGAGGTTCTTTTCCACGAGATCCTCGAACAGATTGTGAACGAGGACATCGTGTGCGACTGATACTTTGGGGCCGCCCTTGGTTAGCTCCATCTCCGTAGCGATTCCTTCCGTGCGGGCGGCAGCCAGTACCTTCACTTCATCGTGCATATCGCAGCCGACATGTTCGAGAAACAGGTCGGAGTATTTCGCACGCTGGAATGGAGGATTGAAATTCACGACCTTATCGCCGAAGGGGAGATGGCGATGGCCAAACACTTCGGACGCGAGCTTCCGGGTTAGGCGAGTTTTCTTCTCGCCGTTCTCCTCGTACTCCTCAGTCTGCTCAACTTCAGCGTTTGGTTGAACGACATCCACGCAGGCGACGATCAACCCCTCGGTAATATCCATCATGCTCCGGTAATCGCCATACGCCTGGTACAACTCCAGCATGGTGAACTCTGGATTGTGCTTCGGACTGATCCCCTCGTTCCGGAAGACCCGGCCAATCTCGTAGACCTTCTCGATTCCCCCAACGAGCAACCGCTTGAGTGGCAGTTCGAGGGCGATTCGTAGGAACAGATCAATGTCGAGGGCGTTATGATGTGTCTCGAATGGTCGGGCTGCGGCACCGCCGGCAATAGCGTGCAGGGTCGGAGTTTCAACTTCCATGAATCCGATCCCATCGAGGTGATTGCGGATCGTTCGTATTATTTTTACGCGTTGATGCGTTCGCCGGATTGTGTCCGGAGTATAGATCATGTCCAGGTAGCGATGCCGAAGGCGATATTCGATATCGCCTAGTCCGTAAACATCCTTGGGATGAGGCTCCAACGACTTGGTCAGGAATGTGAGCTCCTTGACCTGGATTGTAAGTTCGCCGGTCTTTGTCTTGCCAAATTCGCCATCGACTCCGATCAAATCGCCCAGATCGAGGAGTTGTACGACGCTCCACTCGGTGGGGGTAAGTTTGTTGACCCGGAGCATGAGTTGGATGCGGCCGGTCTGATCCCAGATTTCCACAAAGAGAAGTTTCCCACCAGTTCGGTAACGGATGAGGCGTCCAGCAACCCGCACTTTCGGTCCAGGCTTCTCCTCGCTGAACGGCTCGGCCGGAAGCTTTCGTACATCGGCGATCGGCATCGTGTTATCGAACCGATGGCCCCAGGGGTCGATTCCCAGAGCCTCAATCTTTTGGAGTTTCTCAAGTCGGACCTCGGTGAGGTCTTGCGTTTCATCAGCCACGGTGGGTGTCCGTAGAGCAAGTGTTAGGTTGTGAAAGGACGTTTTAGCCGCCATCCAACCTCAAGGACACCCGACATATCAGAAGTGTTCGGGAGAGTTTGGGCTCGTCGCGATGACCAAACAATCTGTGAAGATTAAACTACTGTGAAGTTGTCGGAGTAGTCGTGACCCCATGTTGATGCGGCGGTAAACTACCACGCGACATCCCGGAGGCTTCATCGTGTCCACCGATTCATCTGCAGCTACCACAAAGCCAGAAGAACCCAAGGGGTTCATGGATAAAATTGGTGCGGCGTTGCCCGTAGGGTTGACTGCACTGGC
>DASZJS010000076.1:0-2308 GCA_035947935.1 Gemmata sp.
GCCGCTTCGCGGCGACCTCTCCCACAAGGGGGGAGGTCGCCGCGAAGAAGCGGCGGGTGGGGGGAGTGCAAAAACACCTTTCGCAACGCCGTCGATCGGGGTCGCCGCGAGGCAGCCATCACTTTCCCTTCGAGGGATAGCTTTCCCCTCGCTGGCGCTCTTACACTTCCGGCTCGTAAACGACTGTCCGTCGCTCACGCTTCCGGCTCGTTAGAGAAAAACCCCTTGAACTTTTTGCTGAAGTTTGTGTCTTTCATCGTAGCCCCCGTGCGATAACGCGTGAGAGCGAGATCAAACCCAGTGCCATCCGAGCCGATCATGCCAACCTCGAACGAAATTCGACAGCAGTTCATCGACTTCTTCTGCAAAAAGCATGGGCACACCAACATTCCCTCATCGCCCGTCGTGCCACTCAACGATCCCACATTGCTGTTCGCTAATGCCGGGATGAACCAGTTCAAACCCTACTTCCTCGGTACCGTGAAACCGCCGGTGACCCGCGTTGCCAATACTCAGAAGTGCATCCGAGCCGGCGGCAAGCACAACGACCTCGACGATGTCGGTAAGGACACTTATCACCACACGTTTTTCGAGATGCTCGGCAACTGGAGTTTTGGCGATTACTTCAAGAAAGAAGCGATTGAATGGGCCTGGGAGTTACTCACGGGAGTGTGGGGGCTCGACAAAACACGTTTGCACGTCACCGTCTTCGAGGGCGATCCCGAGGCCAAAATCCCGCGCGATGAGGAAGCTGCCGGATTCTGGAAGGCTGTCGGCGTTCCCGAAAACCAAATCCATCTCGGAAACAAGAAAGATAACTTTTGGGAGATGGGCAACACCGGCCCCTGTGGTCCCTGCACGGAAGTTCACATCGACCGCACTCCCGACAAAACTGGTGGGAAGTTGGTGAATGCTGGGACGGACAAGGTTATCGAGATCTGGAATCTCGTTTTTATCCAGTTCAACCGCAATGAGGACCAAAGCCTGACGCCGCTGCCCGCCCAGCATGTCGATACCGGCATGGGATTCGAGCGGATCTGCTCAGTTCTTCAGGGCAAGTCAAGCAATTATGATACGGATGTTTTCACACCCATCTTTGAGGCGATTCAAAAGGTCACAATTGCCGATCCCTACACCGGAATTCTCGATAATCTCAAAGACACCGCTTACCGTGTAATTGGCGACCATATCAGGACGCTTACCTTCGCTCTCACGGATGGAGCCGTCATTGGGAATGTTGGCCGCGACTATGTGTTGAAGCGAATCCTTCGGCGTGCCGAACGCTACGGCGTGCAGGTTCTCTGCACAACGGAACCGTTCCTTCACAAACTTGTCCCCACAGTGGTCGAACTCTTCGGCACTGCATTCCCCGAATTAAGGAAGAACCCAGAAAAGGTCCGCGAACAGATCCGGGACGAGGAGGAGAGCTTCTTCCGGACTCTCAAGCGGGGCATCACGCTGTTCAATCGGATCGCTACTGAGATGGAGAAGACCGGTCGGAAGGTGGTGAGTGGTGATGAGGCGTTCAAGCTGCACGATACGCACGGAGTGCTTATCGACATCACGCAACAGATGGCCGCTGAACACGGGCTTACCGTGGATATGGTCGGGTATGAGCGAGTTATGGCCGAGGCACAGGACAAGGCCAAGCAAGGCGGGAAGAAGTTCGCCATCGCAGCTGTGCAAGGCACTTTACCACCCACCGATGATGATCCGAAGTATCGGCCCGAACCGATCTCTGCCAGAGTGTTCGGTTGGGTGAAAGACAACACTGCCATCACAAGTGGCAAGCTCATCGCGGGCGAATCTGTTGCCTTGTTACTCGATCGCACCTGCTTCTATGCCGAGCAAGGTGGGCAAGTTGGAGACATCGGAACGATTCGCTCGGCGACAGGGGCAGACTTCGAGGTCACCGATACCCAGCGACTCGGAGAGAGCGTCTTGCATGTGGGGACCCTCCACGAAGGTGAGTTAGGAGTCGGGGACACCGTTGAGGTGATGCAAACCACCTCTTACCGTATCGCAATCATGCGGAACCACACCGCAACGCACCTGTTGAACCTTGCTCTCAAGCAGGTACTCGGATCGCATGTCGAGCAGAAGGGTTCACTTGTCGATCACGAGAAAACCCGTTTCGACTTCAGCCACGATAAACCCGTGACGGCTGAGGAACTTCGCACCATCGAACAGCGGGTCAACCGGCAGATTGTCCAGAGTTTACCTGTCGCCGCTGTCACGATGCCGCTTTCCAAGGCCAAGGAGTTACCTGGTGTCCGAGCAGTTTTTGGAGAGAAGTATCCGGACCCCG
>DASZJS010000077.1:0-2951 GCA_035947935.1 Gemmata sp.
AGGGATTGAACCTATTCCGCAACAATGCCGGCAAGGGCTTTGAGGACAAAACCACAACCGCGGGGTTCGACAAAGAACCGGGGGTCTACTTAACCGCTATCTGGGTTGATATCGACCAGGATGGAGACCTCGACCTGATCGCGGCAAAGTACGCCCAAGACTCGGAACTTGCCCTCAAGCAGTTGAAGGGCGAGAAGGTCGAAGGGAACGGCCGGTTGAGTGTGTTTCTTAACGTTGGGGTGGCACCACCAACACCGAAGAATGAGCCGAGTAAGCCTCTGTCTGTCGCCTTCAAGTCTGCAACCGAACCCGAAGCCTTGCTCGTGAAGGGACCGGTGACAGGGATTATCGCGACAGATATTGATGGAGATCACGACATCGACCTCATCGTATTACTCGATGGTCAGCCGCCTGTGACCGTACTGAATGACCGGATGCTCCGTTTTCACCGAGGCGAACAAATCACAACCACCGCTGGCAACTGGAACGGGGGGTTGATCCTCGATGCGAACGGAGATGATCAGCCGGACATCGTATTGCTTGACGCTTCAATTGCCCCAAGGATACTGGTCAGCAAACGCGACAATCCCGGAGAGAATCTCCCCCGGAAAGAACAACAAGCCCGAGCCGGGGGCCGTTTTGCACCAGGAGCGACAGATTCACCTGCGTTACGTTCTGCCTCATGGGTTGACCTTGATCTCGATGGCCGCACTGATCTTGTGGGCACGTCGAGCGACAGAAAGCCTGTGTATTTACAAGGAGATGGGACAGGAAAATTCTCGCGAAAGAATGTTCCTTTCGGACCCGATGCCGATGCGATCCCAGATTTGCTCGCGGTTGTCCCGATCGACATCGATGGGGATGGGAACCCCGATATTCTTTGTTGGTCCGAATCCGGCGGTCTGAGCCTGTTCCATAGCTCGGGAAACGGCAACAAAGCATTGCGAGTGGTCCTGACTGGTGTGCGCGATCCAGGCAAGGGGCACCCACTCAGGACCAACACTGACGGTATTGGCAGTTGGGTTCGCCTCCATGCCGGGCCACTCAGTACAGCCGCCGAAACAACCACATTCACAGCGGGACTCGCTCAGTCGCATGTGCCAATCCACTTTGGTATTGGCAAGGCTGACATGGTCGATGCTGTCCGCATCCACTGGCCCGATGCCATCCCACAAGCAGAGCTAAACCAGCCCGCGGGATTCATCACGATTGTGGAAACCAGCCGTAAAGTCGATTCATGCCCGATTCTATTCACATGGGATGGAGAACGATTCGTTTATATCACCGACTGTCTGGGCGCGGGATCGATGGGAGAAATGGAAGCCGATGGTTCAACTCGACCGCCCCGACCTGAAGAGTCGGTGAAGATCGAACCTGGCAAGCTCGTTCCCAAGAATGGCAAGTATGTTCTGAAGATCGGCGAGCCGATGGATGAGGTGTTGTACCTGGACCGGCTGCGGCTCGATGTGATTGACCACCCCGCGGATGTGAGTGTGTTTCCCGATGAGCGGTTCGCCACCTCCGGCCCCCAGCCCACGCAAGAGCGATTGTTTTTCCGCAATTCCGACCGCATCTTCCCTGCGAAAGCGACCGACCATCGCGGCCGGGATGTAACGGCGATTCTCCGTGAGCGGGACGGGAAGATGGTCGATGATTTTGCGACGCGATCGTGGCTAGGGTATGCGGAAGACCACTTCGTCGAACTCGATTTCAACGGCCGACTGAAATCCCTGCCACCAGGGCAGAAGGTCTATCTCGTACTGGCAGGGTGGACGGATTACCCCTATCCCGAATCGATCTTCGCCGCGACCCAGGCTGGCGTGCCGACGATCTGGCCGGTTCTGGAACAGAAACAACCGGATGGCTCCTGGAAGAACCTTGGCGAGATCGGACTACCAGCCGGGCTTCCCCGCGTGATGACTACCGAAGTCACCGGCTTGATCGACCCAATGGGCGGCCCCATCCGCATCCGGACGAACCTGCAAATCTACTGGGATCAGGTCTTCCTCGCTCCACTTGCGACGGGATTGGACAGCACAGCACGAGAACTCTCCGTCTCGCGTGCTTCGCTCGAACACCGCGGGTTCGTTCAGGAGTTTTCTCCAGGCGGGAAAGCACCTGTCGCTTATGACTACGATCGGCTTGAGCCTGTCGTCTACACCAAGTGGCGAGGGAAACTCACGCGAACAGGTGATGTGACTGAACTCTTGACCAAAGATGATGACCACTTCGTCATCTGTGGTCCAGGCGATGAAATCACTGCCGAGTTCGATGCCAAGTCTTTGCCGCCCCTTCCACCAGGGTGGGAAAGGTCATTCGTGTTGCGGACTTGGGGATACTGCAAGGACACCGCACTGGCCACTGCTACAAGCGGACAAATTGGCCCGTTGCCTTTCCGTGCCATGTCTAAGTTCCCCTACGATCCAATCAAGGAACCATTACCTTCGCACGTTGTCGAATACGACCGGATTTGGAACACGCGATCGGCAGGGGGAAGGTAATTCAGTGTTCAGTGTTCAGTGTTCAGTGTTCAGTGAAGACATTGAAACTACGTTCACGATGTCTGAGTGCTTTAACTGAACACTGAACACTCTCAACAATACCCATAACGCTGGATCACATCTCCCCAGCGGCGATCGATCTTGGTTCGCTGCTCGTCGGTGATAGCGTATTTGTTGGTTTCGTAGTCGGTTGTTTGTTCGAGGTACTGCTCCACGCAGGGGCGGGCCTCATCGAATCCTTTCAGTTCCAGTTCCGCGTAAACCCTCTCCAACTCTCCCAGCGGATTTGCGGTCAATTTCTCATAGCGAACTTCGCAAAACCGCCCAGGTCGCAAGAGTGGACGTGCCTCTTCCAGTCGGTCGTTGATGATCCGGAACTCGCGAAGCACTTTTTCCTCTACTCCATTGTGATTGGGGGATTGGAAGCCATGCCGACTTGCGAGTGACTTC
>DASZJS010000078.1:0-3120 GCA_035947935.1 Gemmata sp.
GTCAGAACGTGAAACATTTTTCTTTGAAACATTTTGCCGGTTTCTAGCCCATTATAATAGTAAGACTAGAAGGCAACTCTCGCTGGATTCCTCGCCGACCAGCAGTGACGGAAAATGACAGCAGGGCTGATCGGAACTTGCTGACAACATTCGCGATTCTCCCACCGGCGATTTGGACTTCGTTCCGGTCCATCCCTTAACTCTGATAGCGGGAATTTCGGCTCAAATGGGTAACCGCTTTTCAATCGGTACAGCTCGGGTCAGGGAACGGTGATGGGCAGAGTCGTGATGTTGACGGCGTTGGCGCCCGAAGTGCCCTGAATAGTTAGAATCACATTGGCCGGTGCGGCGCCCCCACCTCCACCGTTCTTGGCAGGGCCTTGTCCGGTGAGGCTCGCGCTGACGCAAGCGGCCATGTGGAACGACGCAAAAAGCAAGATCGCGAGCAATAGCCGCCCCAGTTCGAGGCGTCGTTGACCTAATTCGGCGTGCTGAAGGTTTCGCACCGTGAGGCACAGCACCACAACTAAGATCGCCATCGTCAACAGCACGACAATCAGTCGAGGTGAAGGCAGTTTGCTGATCCGACCTGCCGGAGGCGGAACGACAAGAGTCGCGGGCTTGGCACTCACGGTCACCTTTATCATCGTCGACGAAGACGCGTTGGGGCTTAGATTGAGCTGTGCCGGCTGGAACTGGCACGTGATTCCCGAGGGAGGGTTGGCGCAAGCCAACGAAACCGCTCCGTCGAACGTGCTGGAGTTGACTGTGATGTTAAAGGTTTGCGAACTGCCAACGGGTATTGTCGCGGAAGTGGGCGACACCGAACCCGAGTACGTTCCACCGAGGATCGTAACGGAGACCGACGCCATGGCAGAGTTGTAGTCGGTCGCGTCCGCCGGCGTGAAAGTCACGCTTAGAGTTTGTGTGGTCCCGCTGGCAAGTATCGTGCCCGCCGGCGGATTGTAGACAAACGTGCCCGGAACGCTGGCTGTCGCGTTCAGCTGCGAAGCACCCAGTGGCGTGCCAGAAGCAATAGGTCCAGGATCGCTCCACAGGATGGCGGACGTCGCTTTGGATATTGTTAGTGTCTGCGAAGTATCGGTGCTCGGCGAAAAGGCTGTCGTGCCCGTGTAAACCGCCTGAATCGAGTAGCTGCCCGCTGCTGTGCCACCGGGAATCGTCAAGACGGCACTGGCCGCGCCGTTCACAACCGGTTGTGATGTGACTGGATTCCCGGCGCCGGTGACGATGAACGTCACGGTGCCACCGCCCACTTGGCCCGAAGTGCCCGAGACCATCGCCGACAACGAGACGGTTTGGCTGGCGGGGGAGAAAGTGGCCGTTTCGCTGGAAGCCACTAGAGTCGTGGGAGTTGGACCCGAGCCGTCTGAGGTAAATTCGTCCAGGAGTCTTCCGTACATCATCCACAGATTAAACGGTGCTTCGATAGGGGTGGGGTTGGCTTGATAATAAGCTGCCACAGAATTGTTGGCGGCCATAAACGCAAATTCTGGTTGCCCCTGCAACTCCAATAGATTTGCCATCGCCGATAGGGCACCCGAATCATTCGGCAACGCGCTCAAGTTTTGCTGAGCGGCGGTCACGGCGTCATTGAGGTCGCCCGTGTTTGCGTCGTACTCTGCAATCAACAGGGTCTTCCGCGATTGGTCGTCGGCTGTGAGAGTTGGTTCTGGTCCTACGACAATGGTAGCTGCCCTGGAGTGGACCATTCCGTTCCAGCCGTTCGAGTTCGCGACTTGAAGAGTTGCGGTGAGCTGGTAGGTGTCGGCGGGGAGTGCGGCAACATCATTTGGGGACATTTGCCAGATCACGCGAACGTAGCTGGTTGGGGGGAGGGTCAGGGCGTTGCTGTCCGGCGTGCCCACCAATTGGAGAGGCCATTGAAACTTCTGGCCGGAGCTGGAAACCGCCGTTAGTTGCATAGCGGAAGTCCACGGCGTGCCGGTGGGGGCGATGACGAGTGGCGAGGCGGAAGAGCCGCTGTTCAAACGCAGCGAATTCATGATGGTGGTATGTACGATCAAGGGCCAGCCCGCGTAGAGGTTGATGTTTTGGGAGTCGTTGGCGCTTATTGACAGCTCCGGGGCAGGCTGTTGCTGGGCGCGTCCCGCGCTTGTCAGACCGAGAGCCAAAACTGCAAGCGATAGATAGCGTTTCATTGTTGTGCCCTCAACTTGTCGCTCACGAGGGGATACGCGTCGCTTACGCAGATCCATTTCCGGCAACTGCCCCGTCCTATGCTGCTGGGGTCTGCTTCCGCGGCAGCGTCGCCGTAGCGCGATTGCGGTTGGTGGGTGGTAGCGTTAACTCCCGTCCCCGTCGGGCTAGGACAGACACTCGAGCCGACCGGCTCAGTTCCTGACTTGGTCGTGTAGTACACGGACCCGTCGGTTATGGACTGATACGCGATCGCAAAGAAGTAGCGCATCACGCATTGGTCATTCCCGCTATGCTGGCCATGCTGGATCCCAACATAGGGATATAGGGAAAATCCGCCACTTAGATCTTTTTCATAAGTTTTGCAAAGCTGGACGTAGAAGGGCTGCCACAGAAAGCTGGGTGTCGCATTGACGATCCTGCAAACCGCCTCCATCCTTTGCGAGGCTGCCCAAAACGCAGAGGTAAAATCGGTTCCATCCTGCTCCGACACCAACCGGACAATCTGGCCTTTCAGAAGAAGGACTGGCTGGGCGGTCGGGTTCTTCGGGCTTTGTGGTGGGTAAAACGTGAATGTCTGAAAGCCCGGATCGCCGCCGCCGTCAAGGTCGCCACCGTGATGGTCGACGCCCACCGAGTGGAGCAGCTCATGCGCTACCCCGATGTCATATTGCAGGAAGGCATTGGTTGCGCTTATCGCGCCTTGGTGGGTGTTCCCTGGATTCAATGATCCAGGTTCGTCGCGGAATTGCATTCCAATGCCATCGATGTTTCCCGGGTTGTCGTGCATACCTTTAACGATGGGGACGGTTTGTCCCCCATCCATGGGGACTAGACGGCCAAGTGCACCGGGGATTTCGTGTACTGCCACAATGGTGACGCCGTGCTGGTCGGTTACGTGCGTCGGGTCATTATCAAGATGATTGAAATTAATTAGGA
>DASZJS010000079.1:0-5474 GCA_035947935.1 Gemmata sp.
CGATGTAGCGGATCCCCTTGGCGGCCAGCTCCTTCATGCGGCGAGTGGTGTCCGGGAAGTGCGTATTACCGCCATCGATGAGGATATCTCCCTTTTCGAGGTAGGGAGCAATATGGGCAATCGTCTCATCGACAGCTGATCCGGCCTTGACGAGCATCATCACCTTGCGGGGCCGCTTGATCGCCGCAACGAGTTCCTGCGGGGAATGAGCCCCGACAAACTTCTTACCCTTGCCTCGACCTTTGATGAAGTCATCCACTTTGGAAGTGGTTCGGTTATACACGGCCACGGTAAACCCGTGGGATTCCATGTTCAGTACGATGTTCTCGCCCATGACAGCGAGACCGATGAGGCCGATGTCGGCAGTTGGGGTGGCCATAACAGAAGTCCTTGAATCTGGGTAACGTGGGTGGTGGACGTTACGCATTTTAGGAAAGTGGCTTGGCGATGGAGATAGCCGCCGTTACTTGCGTTGGAGTACAATACCTCACAACATTTCCATGCGGAGAGTACACCGTGGGATATCTGGCTGAGTTTCTTCGCGAAACAATAACACGTCGGGACGCAGACCGCCCGGCGAAGGAAAAAATACGTGAAGAATGGGTTCAAACGGTAGCTCGGTTGATTGAGGAACTGAAGGGTTGGGTGGAGGAATCGAATGTCGAGAACCTCTTGACCTGCCGCACATTCGAGGGGTGGGTTGGAGAGGAAGGGCTTGGGCGGTACAAGGCTCCCGGGTTGATTGTCGAGTTGGATGGAGAGCAAGTTTTCATCAGTGCCCGTGGGCGAAATGTGTTGGGGTTCATCCGAGAATCCCCGGCTGGACCCGAGGTAAGAGCAGAGGGGCGAGTCGATGTGACAAATAATCGGATTACGTTCTCGCTCTTGCGGGCTTCCACGAGCGATTCTCATGAGTGGTACGTCTACGACGACCTGACTGGGCTCTCGAAGCCACTCACCCAAAACACATTTGAAGCCATCCTTGTGAGCCTTCTGAAATGAAGTCCTTGCAGGATGCCTGGAATTGGTATGAAGCTACCCAGGCACAACTCGGTCTGATGAATCGTCTCGCACGAAAAAACTGGGACGCACTACCCTGGGAAGGGCGGTTGAACCAGGATGATGCGTTTCGCACGCTCTCGTTGTCGTGATGTTTTCCGTGTTCGAGTCGTTGGTCCGGGATCGCGTTCTGACCATCCTCGATGCGGCATTACCCCCAACGGTCGATCCGGTCTTGTTGAGGGCGCTTGAGTCAGCGCGAGATGGGATTGTGGAAGGCAGCTTCTTCCGCGTCCTTGAGGCTCATAAACGCTCAGGTGACTCACCCCATAATGATCTGATCGAACAAGTCAACCAAGTTCGTAAGTACCGGAACTGGGTAGCACATGGTCGGCGGGGGAAGCAACCGGATGTCGTTGCTCCGCGAGCCGCCTACGAACGACTTCGAGCATTCCTCACTTTACTCGGTCTTGCCTGAACCTACCGGACTTGTCGGGCTCAAAGGCGGGCATAGCGTAGGCCTATCAATCACCGCTGGAGCCATCCATGAGTCTTGCGATTCGTACTAATGCTTCTGCTTTCGACTTTCTTTCACTCGGAGCCCTCGTTCACCGGCTCGATCCCGGTATTATCCCGTTCCGCAAGGCGCGGTCTTTCGATATTCACGTATCGGGCGGTGAATACAACGTCTCGGCTAACCTGGCCGACTGTTTTGGCCTCAAGACCGGCATTGCGACCGCAATGGTCAACTACCCCATCGGCGATCTTGTGCAGGGCCGTGTCCGCGAGATGGGCGTCACCCCGTTCTACAAGCATTTTGAACACGATGGAGTCCGCGGACCAAACATCGCCACGGTTTTCAGCGACCGCGGGCACGGAGTCCGTGCGCCGATCGTCTTCTACAACCGCAGCAATGAGGCCGGGGCACTCCTCAAGCCGGGCGATTTCGACTGGGCAAAAATCTTCGCGGGCGGAGTGCGCTGGTTTCATTCGGGTGGCATTTTCGCGGCCCTCTCCGAAACCACCTCGGAACTCATCATCGAAGGGATGAAGGCCGCTAAGGCAGCCGGAGCAATCGTGTCCTTCGACCTGAACTATCGGGCCAAGCTGTGGAAGTCCGTGGGTGGTGAAAAGCGGGCGGTCGAGGTGCTGCGGAGGATCGTTGCCAACGTGGATTGCCTTGTCGGGAACGAGGAAGACATGCAAAAGGGGCTCGGTGTTGCCGGCCCGGAGGTGACCAAGAAAACCGAGTCGAAACTCGATACCGGAGTCTTCTTTGGGATGATCGAAAACACAGTGAAAGTGTTCCCGAACGTGAAAATGGTGGCAACCACGCTGCGTGAAGTTCACTCGACGAATCGCCACGATTGGGCGGCGGTGCTGTGGCTTGAAGGTCAGAAGTACACGAGCCCGACATGCGCCCTTGATGTGATCGACCGGATCGGCGGCGGGGATGGCTTTGCCGCGGGATGTTTCTATGGGTTGCTTACGGGCCGCGAGCCACAAGAGGCGCTCAACCTCGGCTGGGCTCATGGAGCGTTACTCACCACCTACCCCGGTGATACGACGATGGCGACCCTCGCAGAAGTCGAATCCTTCGCCAAGGGTGGCTCCGCGAGGGTGCAGCGGTAAATGTGATTGGTGCTCAAGGTTGTGGGGTTGGGTCTGAATTGCCATTTATACTTGCTTGAAGCAGGCAACTCTGTCACAAGCCCGAAGCGCCAGCGAGGGAAAAGCTGTCCCTCGCTGGCGCTTCGGGCTTGTGACAGAACAAACCGCACGAAATATATTAACCCCACCGTGAGCGCAACGAACGATCTCAATTCACTTGATCAGTTCCACCTCAAAGATCAGAGTCGAGTTGGGCGGAATGTCACCCATATCCTTCGATCCGTATCCCAGCGCTGCTGGGATGACAATTTTACGGATGCCACCTGGCTTCATCCCCGGAATGCCAACTTGCCAGCCCTTAACGACCCTGCCCAAAGAAAAGGGAACGGGTTCCCCCTTCCCCTTTTTGCTGGTATCGAAAACCTTCCCGTTCGTGAGCCATCCTGTATAGTGGACGGTTACCGACGCAAGCGGTCGGACCGGGTCACCGGACCCTTCCTTCAGATCGCGGATTTTGAGCCCATCTCCAATATCCTTGAGTTCTGGGTCGCTGGTTCCACCATCGGAACCATCGGACATCAGTTTCCCGGCTCCCTCCGTCAGTTTCCCAGTCCTCTCCTGCATTTTCTCCTGTGGAATGACACCCAACAACTCGACCTCGAAAATGAGCGTGCTGCTCGCTGGGATTCTCCCCTTGGTCTGATTCCCATACCCCTTCTCGGGTGCGATCACCAGTTTGCGGATGCCGCCCGGCTTCATCCCGGGAATGCCGATCTGCCATCCTGGAATCAGTCCCTGCAGTTCAAACTCCTCAGGTAAGCGATTCTTATCCTGGGTGGAATCGAAAACCGTTCCATCCGGAAGCCATCCCGTGTAGTTAATCTTCACCTTGGCGCCCTTTGGGCACTCCTCACCGGTGCCTTCTTTCAGATCGCGATACTTCACCCCGGGCATCAGTTCCTTCAAGTCTGGATCATCGACGTTGCCGTTCGACCCATCGGACATCTTGTGGCTACTTCCATCGGACATTCCGGTAATCACTGCTACCAGAATGACGATGGCACCGACCGCCAGGGCGGGAATCAACACTCGCATCATCTTTGCACGATCCGATTGGCCCGCTGGTGTGTTGTCCTTCCCATGTCCCGATGCCATGATGGTTCTCCAAGAGTGATGTATCCGGTATAGGATGTTATACGAGCGTCCCCCAGGATAGGATCATTCCGATAACATTCCAATTTTCCCAGGAGTTTACATGCGCATTCTGCCAATCGCCACAATCTTGGCCACTCTGACTGCGTTCCCGGTTATAGCCGATGATGAGGACGTAAAAAAGTCCGCGAAGCTGGTGGAAGAAGCCGGGGCCGCGTACCAGAAAGGCAACACCAAGGAAGCAATCGAGTTGGCCACCAAGGCAATCAAGCTCGACCCTAAAAATTCGCCTGCGTATTTTGTCCTCGGTTCCGTTCACCTCTCTTCGCGGCAGAACGAGGACGCTGTGAAAGCGTTCCGCGAGGTAATCCTGCTAAGTCCGGACTTCGCTGTGGCCCACGATCGGTTGGGCGATGCCCTTCTCAAACTCGGTCGCTTCACCGAGGCAGTTGCCGAATTCGATGAATTCCTGAAAGCCAAACCCAAAGCCGCCCCGGATCACTGGCGGCGAGGCATCGCTCTCTACTATGCCGGGAAGTTCGATGAAGGGCGGAAGCAGTTCGACCTCCACCGCACCGTGAACCCCGAGGATGTGGAAAACTCGGCTTGGCACTACCTCTGCAATGCCAGGGCCAACTCGCCGAAGAAGGCACGCGAAGATCTCATCCCGGTAACCAAGGATGCCCGGGTTCCCATGAAGCAGGTACTCGAACTGTTTGCCGGAAAACTGAAACCTCAGGATGTCCTGGATTCCGCCGAAAATGCGAAGCTCAAAGGCGATGATTTGAAGGAAGCGCGGTTCTACGCGAACCTCTACGTGGCACTCTACTACGAATCGGAAGGCGATGCCAAAAAGACGCTCGAACATCTGACGACCGCCGTGGAGAAGTACAAAATCGGGCACTACATGTGGGACGTGGCCGATGCTCACTTGAAGATGCTCAAAGCGAAAAAGTGAGAGGTTGGTGGATTGTTCAGGTAACCCAGGCCTTCGACCTGGGCTGATGGAAGCGGCCCTTCAGGCCGCGATCCGAGCCTGAAGGGCTCGTTCTAACAGCCCAGGTCGAAGGCCTGGGTGGATTTATTTCCGATCGTTTTGTGTTGGGGTAGATTCCGAACCACGCTTCCGGTCTACTATCGCATTAACTCGGGCTTCCGCCACGGAATGGGCGGGCACGGACAGTCAGGGATGACGCCATGAGTACGCTCGCCCGCCCAAAAATCCGAACTCCCGCTGCTTCCCATATTTCCAGCCAGCGGCCAACAAAAGTGCTGGTAATTGGGGCTGGACCCGGCGGACTTGCAGCAGCTCTTCTGCTTGCGAAGGCAGGCGTGCGCGTTCACGTTGTGGAAAGACTGCCCCGCGTCGGCGGTCGTTGCTCGGCCATCGAGAAAGATGGGTTTCGCTTCGATCTCGGCCCCACCTTCTTCCTTTATCCTCGCGTTCTGGAGCGAATTTTTGAACTCATTGGCCGCGATCTGCACACCGAGATTCCGATGGTCCGCCTCGATCCCCAATATCGGATCGTTTTCGGGGGCGGTGGACAACTGGATTGCACTCCGAATGTCTTCCAGCTTGAAGCCGAAATCGCCAAAATCAGCCCCGCCGATGCCCCGAACATCCACCGGTTCCTGACCGAGAACCGCGTGAAGCTGGAAAAGTTCCGCCCGACTCTGGAAAGCCCGTTTCTCAGTTGGCGCGATTTGTTGAG
>DASZJS010000080.1:0-4579 GCA_035947935.1 Gemmata sp.
CTAACTGATCCTCTACCTCACTCTCCCTGTTCTGCCCGCTCCGTGACATCATCCGAATAGCCAACCGTCTGAGGTGCAGCCTTGATGAATGATTCATTACGCGACCCAACCGGCATCTTCATGATGTCACATTCCTGAGCGCGCAAAGTATAACGGCCAGTCGGGTCAGTCGTGGAGTTGTACATTCCACAGATAAGAGGGTGGTCACTGACAACCACACCGAGAACCGATAGTGACCTGTCGCCAATGGGTACTTTGATTGCTCCGAAAGCGATAGGTGGCATCTTCATGATTTCCACCGCTACAGATCGTATCGGGGTCGGCTTCATAGACGGGGTCGGCGGTCGTCTGTGCCTGAGCCTGTTTCTCACCGGGGCGGCACCATGACCAAACCAGAGAACCCGTCACCAACATCAGCCCGAGCATTGTTCGTCGCAGAGTCATCATTTCCCCCGGCGTTGTTGCCTGGTACGGGTGCTGATACCCGGGTCTCTCGCGAAAATCAACCATAAGATGCGCAGAGGACGAAGCTTGCTAATTCATCGCAGCGGCAACAGCATGGAAAAGCCTCTGCGTCAGGTCGTCTGCGCCCTTATTGACTCGCGAGCGGGTCACACTCAACCCGACTGTGCCAGACGGTAATCCCTGGCCAATCGGCTGCGAGTTTCACAGCCAGTTCCTCAACTGCTGGCCTCTCCGTGGCATAATGCCCCGGTAGGATTACCCCGATGTTTGCCCCTCGGGCGATGAGCGCATCGTGGAACCGTAACTCGCCGGTTATGAAGACATCGGCATTTGCCCGTATCGAATCTGAGAGAAATTCGCCAGCAGCTCCACAAGCAATCGCAATTTTTTGCACGGGTCGGTTAATGTTGCCCACAATCTGGACAAAAGCCGCCCCAAGCTCCCGCTTGATCTGGTTTGCCAGTTCTCCCAACGTCGCAGACCCAACGAGTTCACCAACTCGCCCTTCCCCACCAGAGATTCCTGGCATCAAGGGATAGACATCGAACGCCGGTTCCTCATAACTGTGAGCCTTTCGCATTGCACTCACAACCGGCCCGAGAAGTCGTTCGGGTACCACGACCTCCAAGCGCCATTCGGACACTTCCTCCCGACGGCCTTTCTGCCCCACGGTTGGGTTTGTGGATGATGTCCCATAGAACGTGCCGGTGCCTGCCAGCCGGTAACTACACTCGTTATACTGTCCGATTACTCCTGCACCGGCGGCAAACAGCGAATCGGATACTTTTCCGAGATCGGCGTCCGGTACAAACACTACAAGTTTGCACTGACGGGCCGCTTCGCGGGCTCGCAATGGTACCGTATTGAGTACTCCGAATCGCCGGCAGAGGATATCGTTGATCCCACCCGGACAGTTATCGAATGCAGTATGGGGAGAATAAACAGCTACCCCTGCACGCAGTAACGGGAGGATCACCTTCCCATCCGGCGTGTTTGCCGTTAACTTCTTCGCAGCGCGAAACAGGATGGGATGGTGCGAGACGATCAGGTGTACTTGCTCCCGAATCGCCTCCTGGACAACATCCGGGGTGAGTGTCAAACAAGTCAGTATCCTGCTGACAAGAGAAGGCGGATCGCCCAACAACAGACCCACGTTATCCCAGTCGGCAGCAGTGGCGCAGGGTGCTAACTTCTCCAGATATGCGGCAAGTTCAGCGACTGTGGGCATCGAGAGCCTCCAGAGGACCGCGGATACGAGAAAAACGTGGAGATAGATATAGAGGTTTGTCCTTCGTCCCTCGTCATTCGTGAAAACCAACTGGAGTATCCCTCCGTTGTCTTCGCAAATGACGAGGGACAAGGGACGTTAGACGAATTTGGAAAGAATCTCCGACGCGCGGGATTGGTTTCACCCAGTACATGATTGTTGGAATTGCTCCGGGAGACCCGAATGCTAATGGAGTCCGCTGCTCCCACTCTTGCCCGCAAGCTGCTCCGGGTTGCCTTGAAACCTGGAGACAGTTCGGACCGCGATCTTCTTGGTCGGTTCGCTTCGAGCCGGGATGAGGATGCCTTCGCGGAGTTGGTCCGACGGCACGGGCGGATGGTTTTGGCGGTGGCTCGGCGGGTGACCGGGCATCAGCAGGATGCCGAGGATGCGTTTCAGGCGACTTTCCTGGTTCTCGCTCGAAGAGCGACCCAGATCAAGCAGCCGGAACAGCTTGCGAACTGGCTCTATGGCGTCGCTTACCGCACGGCACTGGAGGCCCGGGCAGCTCGTCGTCGAGTGTTGGAGCATTCCGTGTCCGCTCTTCCCGAATCCTTTTTGCCGCCTCCGCCGGACGATACTACCGACCTTCGCCGCGTGATCGATGAGGAAATGGCATGCCTCCCGGACAAGTACCGGACGGCAGTTGTCCTCTGCGATCTCGAAGGGCTGCCTCGAACAGAGGCGGCGGCCCGGCTGAAAATCCCCGAGGGCACGCTTTCCAGCCGATTGGCGCATGCGCGCAAGGTACTTGCTGTGCGACTCACGCGGCGAGGAATCGCAAGCACCAGTAGTGGGATCGCTGCCTTGCTCGCCCGGGAGGCAACAGGAAGCGCGTTGCCCCGAGAACTCGTCTTACTCACGGCCCGAGCTGCGGCTCAGGTCACTGCTGGCGGGGTCGTCCCGCCCAACCTTGTGTCTCCATCCGTTTCCCATCTCGCTGAAGGAGCTATGAAAATCATGCTCGCGAACCGTCTACGCCTGTCGATCACGACGGGTGTACTGGCCTGTGGATTGCTCGCACTGGGAGCCTTTGGGCTCGCGCAAACCCCGGTACAGAACTCACCAAGACAGGCCCCCGATGTGAAACAGCCGATCACTAACTACGACTTCGGACCCAGCAATCAAGCCAGCCCACGGTCAACCACGACCAAGATCATCGCAAGGGGGATCGAAGACGATGATGTGCCGTATGGATCATTGCCCACCCAAGCTGTCGTCCGGATCGAGGAAGGCAAACTCATCATCCGACAACGGGTCGCTCACATCGAACCGGTCTCTCACCAGCGTGGGAACGAATCGTTCACCAGTTACCAACAGCGGTCCCAGGTTAATGGCCAAACGATCGCTGACACGGCAGATGTGACTGTGTTCGACATGAAAGGGAATCGGCTCCTTCCGAAGGTATGGAAAGAAAAGCTGAAGGTGGATAATCACGTTCTCCTTGCCTTCGATGGTAAGCTCCCGCACCCCCGCGAATTGGCGATATTCAAAGATGACACGCTGATGCTCATCTTGCCCACCAATCCATTCACACCGTCAACGGTTCCCCCGCCACCCGCTCCGCATGTTAACGCCTACCCGCCTGGCATGACCCCCCAAACTTATTACGAACCGCAGACCACATACGTACCGCGAACCACCCTCGTGCCTTCAACGAATTATGTACCGCCACCACCCACAAGTGAGGTTTATCCTGGTCCAGTGTACGATGTGCCTTCGCTTCCACCACAGCCAGTGACTCCCCCGAGGACCACTACCCCCACGGCTCCGCCACAAGATGCTCCGTATCAAATGCCTCCCACGCTGACATTACCACCCCAGCCATCCAGCCAACAACCGATTCCAACCCCGACTGCAACACCACCGCGACCGGCTTCAACCGATCCGCAAATAAATACCCCACGGCGGTCTTCAACCCCGGCTCCGCCACCAACAAGCACCCCACCGTCGGCTCCAACCCCGATTCCCCAGCCGAACACCCCACGATCTACTCCTCTAACCCCGGCCCCGCAACCAATTACCCCGCAACCTCCGCAACCGGCCATTCCTGGTGTTGAGGTGGATGCGATCCCGGCCCAACCAACTCCGACTCCTAATCCCCAACCGAGTACCCCAGAACCTCCACAACCGGCCACTCCTAATGTTGACGTGGAGAGAACCCCTCCTCCGGAAATCCCCACTACCCCGGGTTGATTTAAAGCCAACCCGTGAAGAAAAAGCCCACGAACTGGAAAGTTCGTGGGCTTTCTCATTACTCGGACCCTTCCATGCTTTCGTGAACTGGTCTTGACGAAAATGTTCCCAGCGTCAAGCCTGTTGAGGTACATAGCCGTAGAACGCGGAGGAACCGTGTCATGAGATACAGCGATAGGATGATCGTCGCGGGAGTTTTGGGACTCTTGTTCGTGGTAATCGTCGGGTGTGGAACAAAACCGCAACCCGAAACAGCCGATGTCGAAATCAAGTCGGACTCGGCTTCGATTCCCAATTCAAACACGACCTCAGAGTCGAAACCTGAACCAGTTAAGCTGGTTCACGAAATGGATCCCGCAAAGCACATCGTGCCGAGTGCGATGGTGACGGGTTCTGCAGGAGGTATTGCATTCAAACCCGAGGCGTCGATCGAAGGCGATGAGCTTATCTTCCAAACAATGAAGATGGGAACCTCTGTACCCGATCGTGAAATACGGCTAAAACTGGAATCGCCAGCCAATCCGCATGCGTTCGAGAGCCGGAAACTGACGATCCGCCAGGACATGCCGGTAGGACACGAGGTGCCTGAGATACTGGTCAGTTCGCCAAATGGAAAACTGAATCTCTACCCAAATGGCTATGCCCTGACAC
>DASZJS010000081.1:0-9005 GCA_035947935.1 Gemmata sp.
CGCTGTATCCTTCACACCCCACGGGAAATTCATCGTCATGAGGGGCAAGGTGGGGAATGAGACTCCCGGAAACAAGTTGCTTGTGGAAGTGATGGCGAGCAAGTTGATCGGAATTGAAGGGATCTCATCGATGGAGAAGGCCGAGATGATCGTCCAGCAGGGCGCAATCGTGCGCAAGCTCCAAAAAGCCGACGTGCTGTTTGTGGGGGAGACCCGGGACGAAGTTTATCTGTTCATGCGGGACCGAGTACCGCCCACTGATGCGATTGCCCGGTTAGTTGTGGCTCGATGGTGTATGTTCAACGGGCTGCGCGAACAGGCGCTCACTGAGGCGCGAGCAATTCTCCAGTTCCAACCCCAAAACAAGCCCGCGGCGGATTTGGCCAGATCGTTAGAGGAATCGATCAAGCAATTTCCGCCCGAAGGGTCAGCGCCCGCGGCCAAGCCGGAGGGTGGGAAGCTGGTGACCGCTCTCGAAACCGAGCTGGAGATCACACCCGAAGCAGCCACGACGTTCGCCACGCGGGTTCAGCCGATCCTGGCGAACCTGTGTACCGATTGTCATGCCCGCTCGGACTACTCGGGGACATTCAAATTGACACGGGTATCGGGATTCGAGGCCGGACCGCAGACCACTCAAGCAAATCTACGAGCAACGGCCGGGCAGTTGCTGAAGTCCGACCCGATCAACAGTCCCCTTTTGACAAAGGCGATCGCCGCACACGGCGGGCTCAAGCAGCCACCGTTCGTGAGCCGACAAATGGCCGGTTTCCGCTCACTCGAAAACTGGGTTGTTCTGGCAGTTGGCCCTGTTTCTTCATCGCCGGGTGGGATGGGCCAGGTCGCCCTGCCAGTACCTCAACCAGCTCAACCGGTTATTCCCACCACCCCGGCGATCCCCGGTGGTTCCGGGATCGTGGGACAGCCCATGATGCCGTCAGTGAGTAATCCAGGATTGCCGCCCGTTGAGGCGATTCCTGTTCTTCCATCCACGAAAACGATGCCGCCGGCCATGTCGGTGCCAGTGGCCCCTTCGATTCCGATCGTCCCTCCTCCTGTGGTGACGGTGCCGCCGGTATTGCCTACGCCATCGGTAATGCCACCAGCCGTGCCATCGCAGCCTCCGTTTATTCCACCAGCCATCCCATCGCAGCCTCCGGTCATGCCGCCCGCCATCCCATCGCAGCCTCCGATCATCCCACCGGCAGATGCCACACCAAAGTTGCCACCTGTGCCAATTATTCCGATTCCACCAGCAGTCTCGATCCCACCTGTTCCGGGTGGAGTGCGACCAGCGAGTGGAGCCGGGACCGGAAGCCAGTTTGGAACGAGTGCGCCTCCGAAACAGATGTCGCCAAGTGGCCCTGTGGGCGGCGACGAGTTCGACCCATCCATCTTCAACCAGGGAACTAAAGGGAAGTGATGAGGGACTCAGGAAGGGATGAGGGATGAAGGATGAAGGATGAAAGAAAGACCAAGACAGTTCGGGTCTTTCTTTCATCCTTCATCCCTCATCCCTCCCTCTACGCTCCATACTTCCCGAGTCTCCCAGCGTGGGCCATTGCCAGGAGCATCAGGTGCTGGGCCTGGAACTGTCCCAAACCGCCCCGAAGGCATGTACTCTCGCCGAACTCCACCACGGCATCTGACCGAACCGTGTCGGCAAGCAGTAGAGTCGGCACCGGGTGCCAGGAATGCGATTCCAGCTTGCTGGGGGTCGAGTGGTCGCCGGTCACAATCAACACATCCGGCCTGAGTTTCAGGATATCCGGGATCACCGCATCCAGTTTCTCGATCATCTGTACCTTGGCCGGAAAGTTACCGTCTTCGCCCGTGCTGTCGGTGTACTTGTAGTGCAGGAAGAAGAAGTCGTAGTCCTTCCAAACCCTCGTTAGCGTATCCACTTGCCCCTGGAGGGTTGCTCCGGGATCGAGGATATCCATGCCAACGAGTCGGGCCAGACCCTTATACATTGGGTAGACAGCAATCGCTGCGGCTTTCAGGCCATACACATCGGCAAATTTCGCGATTTTGGGATAAGTGGCAAATCCACGGAGCGTGACGCCGTTGATTGGCGCCTCACTCGCCAGCACTTTCACGGCCTGCGCTGTAAACTGGTTGACGGCATCGGCTGTCTTCTGGCTGGCCGGATTCGTACCCTGAGCCTTCAACGGTGCCGCACCCACCATCTGGGGGTCAGTGTCGTTGACCTGGTCGCCGAGACCATCGCCGCGAATGACGAGGACGAAACGGTGTTCCTTGACGGGTTCGACAAACAGTTCCACACCCGGAACCTTGATGGTGCGGAGCTTCTCAACCGTGGCCTTATTTTTCTCGTTGGTCGGCCGACCCGCGCGGCGATCGGTAATCTTTCCATCAGCCCCGAGGGTGCAGAAATTGCCCCGGATTGCTACATCGTTCGAGCCAACGGAAAAGTTAATCCCCAGAGCTTCGAGAATGCCGCGGCCGATGCGGTATTCGAGTGGATCGTAGCCGAACAGGGCGAGATGACCGGGTCCGCTCCCGGGCGTTATTCCCGGCAAGACCGGAAGACTCAGCCCAACTACCCCATCTCGAGCGCAGGCATCCAGGTTTGGAGTTGAGGCCGTTTCCAGTTCGGTCCTGCCGCCGGGTTGGAGCGGTAAACCGCCAAGTCCATCCGCCACAAGCAGAACGATCTTGGTTTTGGCCGGTTCGCGGAGTTCACGGATCAGTTCGTGGATGTTCATGGGGAAGAGTTTACTCGCCCCAAAGAATGACGTACAGTACACTTGCCTAAACTGCCCTTCGGTTTCGTTATTCGTCCTTCGTCTCCCGTCATTCGGGAAGAGAACGGAGCGAAACACGCCTGAGCAGAACGCAGTGTTCGCAAACCGAGTTTTCTCGAAGGACGAAGGGCGAGAGACGAAAGGTCGAAGAACGAATTCGTAGGACGAAATCGATGCAATTGCCCGACGAGAATATCGAGTACAACTTCCAGCGGCTCCTCGCCCATCCCGCGGAGTCCTGGACCCCATTGGCCGAGTTGCAGAGCCAGCATTTCCTCTCGTTGGACAGACTGGATTCGATTAAGAAGTCGGTTGTGGATATCCGCGGACAGGTCGGTGCGGAACGCGAGTTACTCAACCCGCCGGCCAAGTTGCGTCCACTTCAAGCTGGCTTCATCGACTTGCCCCAGAAGATGCTCGATCAGTTCAAGCGCAAGCAGGATGCAAGCGACCTGGGTCGGATCATCAGAATCTCGAATCGACTTCGAGAAAATGTGGATCGCGTCATCGTTCTGGGCATCGGCGGCAGCTACCTGGGTGCCCGGGCGCTCTTCGATGCCCTTTGCCATACTTACCACAACGAGATGCCGGCAAAGCTGCGGATGGGCAAGCCGCGAATGTACTTCGAGGGTAACAACTTCGATAACGATGCCCTCCAGGATCTTTTCGAGATGCTGGACAACACCTGCGTCGAACCGGAACTCACCGAGGAACGATGGGGGGTGATTATCGCCAGCAAGTCGGGGGAGACGCTGGAGACGGCCGCAACGTACCGGGCATTGAAGGCCGAGGCCGCGAAGTTCTATGGCCCAAAATCAGAGATGCTCAAAAAGGTACTCGTTCCGGTCACCGGCTCGAAGGGCAAACTCCGCGACCTGGCCCGGGCGGAGGGATACACGGACGACGATTTTCTGACCATCCCCGACGATGTGGGCGGACGGTTCAGCGTCTTCACCGCGGTTGGCCTTTTGCCCGCTGCTGTCATGGGACTCGATGTCCGCGCGATGCTGCTCGGTGCAGCGACCATGACCCGTCGATTCCTGGAGGAGCCGTTCGACCGCAACCCGGTACTCCAGTATGCAGCCGTCAATTACCTGATGGCCGAGGAACTCAAGAAGACAACCCGGGTCATGGCCGTGTGGTCGAAAAAGCTGGAGGCCATTGGCTGGTGGTACGACCAACTCCTCAGCGAGTCGCTTGGGAAGCAGGGACGTGGAGTAACTCCTCTCACTGCGGTTTACACGCGCGATCTTCACAGTCGAGGACAACAGCATCAGGATGGGATGCGGGACAAGACAATCAATAACCTCGTCGTCCGGAGCGTGAAACACCCGCCGATCATGGTTGGGATGGCCGATCGGAACGAGGACGACCTGAATTCCTTCTCCCGCAAGGGGCACCCGGATTTGCTTGAGGCAGCGTTCAAGGGAACGATGGAGGCATACGCGGATGCAGCCCGACCGACTGCCGATATCGTGCTTCCGACGGTCACGGAACACACGATTGGTCAGTTGATGCAGATGTTGATGCTGGCAACGGTGGTCGAAGGCCGACTGATGGGCACCAATCCCTATGGACAGCCTGGGGTGGAAGCGTACAAGACGAATATGATGCGGATTCTGAAGGCCATCCCGAATCTTCCCAGGGGTGAGGTTCGGGATCAGGCAAAGGGCGTGTAACGGATGAACACCGGGCGATGGAAAACGAACCGGCATGTGCAAAACTGCAAGAGATGTGAAAAACCGCGTCACTAAGGTTTGCCAGCGACCCGTCAACTACATCCGATTGACACCACTGCGTCAGGATTTGCGATGATTTTGTATTCGTGAAGTCCACCTATCTTCACATGATTGCGGCCGAGCGATACACCATCGGGACTAAACTCCACCGGTCCCACACTTTGGAAGTCCAATTGGGTCTCTTTCAGTCCCTCTTTCTCATCGCCGCGGATATCCCACAACACGATCACCCCCTCATACTCTCCTTTAGGGTGCATCGCGTCCTCAAGCCGCCACTTGCCCTCCACGCGGGATGCCGAGCGGCCTGGCCCGAGGAGTACCAACTGGAGGACTTCGATCATAGTGTATACCTTTCAAACGGAGTCGCTCACTGAGGGACGCTGCTTGCTTGCCGTTGGTCGTTTGGCTTGTCCAGAGCCGCTTCCTTCAACACCAAACTAACGTATTCACTGTTTCGCTCGATGACCTCGACAAGCCAGTCGAACACTGTTGAGCCTTCCCCACGTCGCGCTCTATCGATGGGAGGCTCTACGAGTACGGAGAATTCGACGGGCAAAAACAGCGGACTAATGGAATCCCTGTGGGGCAACCATGCCGCCCTTGAGCCTGCGCTCGGCAGGCTTTTTCCAAATGATACCTTCGTCGTGCGCCCGCCGGAAGACACCTGGACGGCTTCACCTC
The DNA here is from genome assembly GCA_035947935.1 of Gemmata sp. GTDB lineage: Bacteria > Planctomycetota > Planctomycetia > Gemmatales > Gemmataceae > Gemmata. Next base: position 5,189 of record DASZJS010000081.1, read on the forward strand.
TCGGGATGTCGCTCCTCTTGCAGCTGATCCGACGGGACCGGTTTCGACCAATCTGGGCCTGACAAGGATTCTTCGCTGGTCTTGACCTATTCCTTGGTCATGGCTTACCCTCTTCCAACTTCGATGTTTTACATCAACGTCTCGACGGGGCAGTAGTAGAACAGGCGATTCCGCCAAGTCAAACCTTGATCCTGTCGGAGGATGGAAGCAGCTTCGGCTCCGGTTATCTCAGAATTTCGAGAAATAGTAGCTCGGTAAAGTCTGGTGAGAACATTTATGTTCAACCGTGTTGCTGGAAACAGACCTTCCTTCGCTCCCGAAATACGCATTGATACTCATCTCGAAGAGACGTACGAAGTCCCTCTATCGCCTGTTCCCGCCATTGCCGCAGAGGTTGCCTCACTGCGATGCTGGGAGAGGCTGGCTTGGTACACTGGTTCCATATTGCTCTGCTGCGTCCTGGTCTTTTATGGCTTTCGTCTCGACCAGGCGGATCTGAATTGTCCGTTCACGATCGCTGGGGACTCCTTATTGATCCTGCCGATGGTGAAGTCCACAGTCGAACGCGGCTTTGGCGGTCACTGGCGGAATGAACGTCTGGGTGCGCCGGGGATACTTGAGATGCACGACTTTCCAGTGATCGATCACTTGCACTTCTTCTTGATCTGGTTGTTAAGCAAGGTTGTGTCCAATCTGGGCCTGCTCTACAACCTGTACTACCTTCTGACTTACCCATTGACCACTTTCACCGCCATGCTGGCATTCCGGCATCTGCGCTTGTCTATTCCGGCTGCCGCTGTCGGTGGTTTGCTCTACGCATTTCTTCCCTATCACTACCTGAGATGGGAGGATCACTACTTCCTCTCCGCGTATTGGTTCGTTCCTCTATCACTGCTTCCAGTACTGGCGATCTGTCGAGGTGAATTCCCTTTCTATCGCAAACATTCCGATGGCATTTACCAGAGGCGGCTGTTGAGTTGGGGATCGATGCACATGATTACCTTGGCGTTGGTGATCGCTTCCGCGGGTGCTTATTACGCCTTCTTCACTTGTGCATTTTTGTCATTTGCAGGCGTCTATGGCACAGTCATGTTTCGGAGGTGGCAGGCGGCAGCATCGGCGGCAGGACTGATCGCTTTCATTGTGGCCTTCGGCGTGATCAATCATGCTCCCTCCATCGTTTACCAGAAGCAATACGGTTGGAATCCGGTCACTGTTCGCTTCTCCAAGGAAGCCGATATCTATGGCTTGAAGATTGCGCATCTGATTCTTCCGATCGACGATCACAACCTGAGCTGTTTGGCCCGTATCAAGGGGTGTTACAACTCGGCATTCCGGCGGGAGGAAAATGAAAACAAGACCGCGTCCCTTGGAATAGTGGGGAGTGTTGGGTTGATCGGACTGGTCTGTTCGTTGCTACTTCCTTTTCGATCTGGATGGCCATACAGACCTGTAGCGGGACTTACCATCTTCGCCGTTCTACTGGGCTCCCTGGGTGGGTTCGGTTCCGTCTTTAACTTGTTGGTGATCGCAGATATACGCGCTTACAACCGCATCAGCGTTTTCATCGCGTTTTTCTGCATCTTCGCAACTCTGTGGGCAATCGATCGATTCGTTCACCCAATTGGTGCGACCCTAGCCGGGAGGAACAGATCACCAACCGGACAATTGGATAGAGCCCATCACTCAGATACAGAAAGCGAAGAGGTCTCCGGCGTTCGACCAGAAACCGATCGTCTACGCGATCGAGTGCAGGCCAGAAGTGTATCGTTGAAGTGGTTGATATGGTCCGCTGTCTTTCTGGTCGGTTTTTTCGATCAGACCCCGAGCAGTTGGTTCAAGAGCAAGATCATCAAGAGGCTCGACACAGAGGCGAAGCGATACCGTTCGGATGGCAGGTTCTTCGCCGAGATCGAACGGAACATGCCGCGCCATTCCAAGATCTTTTGCCTGCCTTTCATTCAGTACCCGGAATCCGTTAACAGGGTGATGGCCTACGAACATGCCCGCGGGTACCTGCACACCGATACTTTGTGTTGGAGTTATGGTGCGATGAAGTGGCGAGAAACCGATGCCTGGCAACTCGATGTGGCATTCAAGGACACAGAAGAGTTCTTGAAGCGAATTGTTTATCGCGGCTTCGATGGTCTTTTCATTGACAAAAAGGGTTATTCCGCGGCTGATGAAAAGATAAACGCCATCAACAAAGAATACGCAAACTTGGTCGAACAACGGTGCCCTGGAACGCGGAACGCTCGTCTCCCGGAAATTGTTCACGAGGACGGAAAACAACTTTTCCTCGACTTGCGTCCTTATCGCGAAGAACTCAGATCGGCGAATCTCGTGGTTTTCGATGCCAAGGAGAAGGAAGAGCGGGAATGGGTCGCGGTCATTTGGTTGAAAGGCTTTTGGTCCTCCGATCCGCCCGACGAGAAAAACCCCCTCCGTTGGGGTCCGGCCGATGGCAATGTTGTGATTATCAACCCCTCGGATCGAGTACGAAAATTCCAGATATCAATGACATTCCATCCCAATACCCTCGGCATATTCCGGATGCAATTGTCCGGACTTGTCGATGATGATTTTAATTTGAACAGTAATTCGTTGGGCAAAAAGGTGGTCGAGGTTGGAGTGGAAAAGAAATATGAAATCGAAGTTAAACCCGGAAGAGATGTGCTTCACATCCACTGCACTCCACCCCCGAACTATTACTTCCCTGAAGATAACAGAAGCCTCTGTTATCACCTGAAAGACTTTAAAATCAAGGAATTGCGTTGATGGACTTACCGCCAGCCCTGAGATTGCGGACATGCCCCAGCGTGAGACGAGGAATGGGGTAGCGGCCCTCGAATCGCTCGACTGGGAAGAGGTTCTCAGTTCTCCACCTCACTGTCCCTTTCTACATTAAGCCCCTCATCCCACCTCACGCAGCACCTGCATCGTGGCGCGGAACCTGATGTCGCCGATCAAGCATGGATGTTTGTGAATATATATATCCTCATTTCTGGGTGTCTGATGGACACATATCACACTGTCCAGTTTTCGACCGTCAGCCCGGGTACGGCTGCCAAATCGCTGTCTTTCGTAACGATCGTGGTGTTTCCAAGTGTCAACGCGATGGCGGCGATCATGATATCTACAACCTGCATCGGTCGCCCGATGCCCAGGAGTTCTGCGTGTATGCGGCCGTACTCGAATGCAGCCGACCGGTCGAAAGGCCAGAGCCTTAGCGAAATGAGTCCGATCTGAAGAGCCTGGAAATTCCGGTCGCGGCTCGCGCTCCGTTCGATGCCGGAGACAAGTTCCGCAAGCACCGGGACACCAATCCCAACTGAATTGCCTCTCTGCACTTCCGCCCGCGCTCGTTCGTACACTCCATTCCGCCGGTTGATGTAATCACTGGCGATACCGCTATCGAGGAGGAAGCGGCTCATTCCCACATCCTCCGCAACTTCTCTGCCTGTTCCGCGAAGTGGGCTTTCTCCCAATCCTTACGAGCCTGACGCTCGGTCGCCAAGGCAGCCTCCGCCTCTGGAGTCATCTCAAATGGCTCTATCTTGTCCATCGCAGCAAGCGTCGCAGCGATTTCTTCTGGTGTCAGTGGTCGGTCGTTGTCTTCCTCACCCGAGAACTCGCCGTGTGGCATTCCCGTTATTGTCACTTCCGAGCCATCGGGCAAGTTGATCGGTTGATCGACAATAACTTGTCCGTCACGAATCACACCTTTCCTCACAATGATGCTCATGAGCTACCTCCTCTCTTCCGCTAGAGAACAGCATTATTTTAACACGTTCTGTGAGATCTTTCTTCAGATATG
>DASZJS010000082.1:0-5547 GCA_035947935.1 Gemmata sp.
TTCTCACCATCGTTGCCATCTGCGTCATCATTTTCCCAAAACTCGCCCTCGGGCTATCGGGATTTGAAACGGGTGTCGCAGTCATGCCGCTCGTGAAAGGACACGAAAAAGACGATCCACTGGAACCGAAAGGCCGCATTGCGAATACGCGAAAGTTGCTCATCACCGCTGCAGCGGTAATGTCCATCTATCTCATCGGTTCCTCGTTTGTCGTTGCCGCACTGATTCCTCCAGAACATCTCACCAAGGTCGATGCCAACGGTCAGGTGCGACCCGGTGTAACGGACAAAGACATGAAAGCCAAGGACCGAGCCCTGGCTTACCTCGCGCATGGAGAGAACACCGAAGGCAAACTCCTCCCGTTCTTTGGAGAATGGTTCGGGACGCTCTACGATCTCTCGACGGTGGTGATTCTGTGGTTTGCGGGTGCGAGCGCAATGGCAGGCCTCTTGAACCTCGTCCCGCAGTATCTCCCCAGATATGGAATGGCACCAGAGTGGGCTCGGGCAACTCGCCCGCTCGTGTTGCTGTTCACGGTCATCAATTTTGTCGTCACCATCATCTTCAAGGCCAACGTGGATGCACAGGGAGCAGCGTACGCAACTGGCGTACTGGTTCTCATTACCAGCGCGTGCGTGGCATCGCTCATCGATGTTTGGCATCGGAGAGAAGGCCGCTGGTACAGCCGCCTTTCCTGGTCATTTCTCAGTATCACCGTGGTGTTTATCTACACGACCATCGCAAACGTGTACGAAAAGCCCGATGGATTGAAGATTGCCACGTTTTTCATCCTGACCATCCTCATCACCTCGTTCTGGTCCCGATACGTCCGTAGCCGCGAACTGCGCTTTGCAGGGTTCAAACTCCTGGATCCGGAAACGCGACTCATGTGGGATACGATCCGACACCTCGAACTCACGGTACTCGTGCCCCACCGCCCCGGACGACGGAGCCTGGCCAACAAAGAAGCACAGATCCGTCGGGAACATCGCATCCCGCGCGACCTCTTCATTGTGTTTGTCGAAGTGCAACTGACGGATGCAAGTGAGTTCGTCAATGAGCCCGCGATGCGGATTTTCCAGGAGGAGGGTCGCTATGTGATGAAGATCACTGGGGCCGCATCGATCGCACACACACTTGCCGCAGTTGCCCTGGAGATGGCCAAGGTCGGACGACCGCCGGAAATCCATTTCGGATGGACCGATGATACACCCGTAAGCGGCACCCTGGGTTTTTTGCTATTCGGAGAAGGGAATGTGCCGTGGCTTGTCCGCGAACTGATCCGACGAGCAGAGCCCGATGAAACCCGCCGACCGCTCATTATCATCGCGGGCTCGGCATAAAATCTCCCTGTTGGGAGATGCGAGAGGTAGATCGGCAGTTGTGAGGAAATGAAAACGACCCGACCGTTTATGAGTGGTCGGGTCGTCGAAACTTCACGATTATTTCTTCTTGCCCGTATACTTCACTTCCGTGATCGTTTCTTTGTCGGTAGTGATATCGATCTTGAACTTGCCAGCGGATTTGGGATTCTTCAGCCGTTTCTCCAGATCCTCGAATTTACCCTCGGTGGCATTCCCGTCCTTGTCGATCACAGTCACCTTCACTTTGTCCGTGATCTTGTAAGTTACATCCTTTTCACCATCCTTTACAGTCACTTCTTTCTTATCAGGATCGTATTTGCTGAGGGTAAACTCAGCAGCAACAACCAATCCAGACATCAGCAACATGATCGTCAGCGCACTTAGCATTTTCCGCATTGGAACCAACCCCCAGGCGACCAAACCCTTCCCATGAAGGCACTGTACCCTCACGACTCAGGTTTAAGCGATGTTTATTGCATCATGGAAAGCCGCAGAATCCAGAGAAAAATGAATGAGAATTTCTCTTTTAATGAGTTTATCAGTTAGTGGGGAACGAAGGATTGCCTCATTCTTTTGGGACTTGCCAGATGGCCAAATCAGCGCCGCCAGTGACGAGAAACCTGCCGTTCGCTGCGAATTTGACGATGGTGACTGGCCCCTGATGCCTCTGGAAGCTCATCGATTCTTGACCGATCCTGAGATCCCAGAATTGCACCTCACCAGTCACTCCACCACTGACGAGTGTCCGTCCGTTTGGTGAAACACCGAGCGCGGTCACTCGACCGGGTTGGCCATAGAGTGTGTATTCTTCTCGTCCCGATGATATACCCCAAACCTTGATCACTCCCCCAGGACCGGTCATCACGAATCGGCTTCCATCCGGAACAAATCGGAACAGTGTGTGATCGTCCGATGCGAAAGTAGCTTGCGGATTCAGGTCTCCCACGCTCCAAAGGTCGACTCGATCGCCAGTGTGAGTGGCTATTAGCATGCCGTCATCCGAAATCATCACTTTCTTGACCGGTATGCGTTCTCCAGTATTCAGCGTTGTGAGAAGTTGCCGATCGGCAGTCACCCAGATGCTCACTCGTCCCTGGTCGTCGCCGGTCGCCAATTTTGTGCCATCGGCAGTTAGTTCAGCAACGGTCACTGAGCTACCTGTTGGCTGGATTCGAAATCGTTCTGACGAGCCAGTGGCATGGAGTTCGGAAACGACGACAGCCCCGTCTCGAATTGCTACGGCAAGGATGGCCTGCTCCTTGGTGTAGTGGACGACAGCCACCTTCCCAGACTGACCCGCAATCGGCTGCTGTCGTGTGGTCCCCATGTAAGGCAGGAACAGCTGGGAGGAAGTTGCCACCATGAACTGACTTCCCTCCTGATGTACACCAACTCCCGTCGCAAAACCACCAACGCCTTCCGCAAGAAAGAGCGATTCATCGTTACGTGAATCCCAGGCACGGACGATGCCATCTTCCCCGCCTGTGAACACCATGTCGCCAGATCGAATCGTTGGTATCGCAGGAGATGGAATTTCAATCGTGCCAGAGAGCTTTGAACCTGGCGCCAGTTCTCCGTTAGATGAAAGCAGCCAAGTCTTCGCAGATGTAGGACTGTCAGCCGAGACTAGCTCGTTGGCCTTGCGGAACGAAAGGTAAATCACTGCGCGTTCGTGCGCTTGGAACGATGCCACTTGACCGCCAGTCACCCGCCTCCAGAGAAAGAGAGTTCCATTGCCGTGTCCCGTGGCCAGATAAGCACCATCTGGAGAAACTGCAATCGCGGTAATCCGTCCAGCCGGACACACAATGGTCAGTCGCTCCGCGGCGATGAGACGAGTCAGATATCCCTGTGCGAAGTCGGGGGATTCGCCGCCAGTTCGAGCCAGGCGGCTTGCTGCTTCGAGAGACAATGCCGCTGCCTTGGAATCTCCAGAACGCCAGGCCAGGAACGCTTCCCGAACATTCCGGGCGTATTCGCGCTGCTGATCTGCTCGGGTTCGCTCGGCCTGCTCCCGCAAAACTATATCCCGGTCGGTTCGGTATTGACGGGACTGATAGGTACTCATCACCCAGAACGCGAGAAACCACGCGGCGATGGTTGTCACAATACCAAGGGCAACAGCCTGGTCGTTTCTCCGTAGCCATCGCCCTGCGCGCCCCAGCCAGTTGAGCGGACGAGCCAGAGTTGGTTTTCCATCGAGAAATCGCCGCAGATCATCCGCGAAGTCGATCGCGGTACGATATCGCCTCTCTGGAGTGCGGGTCATTGCCTTGAGACAGATGGCTTCCAGGTCGCGTGGAACGTCTATCCGGAGATGACGCGGTTGAGTCAAGTGGCCATCGATGGCCTGTCGGAGTACCTCCACATCGGTTGCCCCTTCATACGGTGCCCGACCGGTGATCAACTCGTAGAGAATCACTCCCAGGGCATAGACATCGGCGGTTGGCCCCACATCGTTGTGTCGAGCTTGAGCCTGTTCGGGTGCCATATACTTCGGAGTGCCTAGAATCTGTCGCGTAGCCGTTTCCGATGGTCCTCCCCTCTCCATCAATTTCGCCAGACCAAAATCCACGACGCGGGGAATGTAGTGATCGCCGCGAAGTTGACATGAACCGAGCGGCGGTTCCTGCTCGTTCGGATCTTCACGCATCGCCTGGAGGATCACATTGTTGGGCTTAAGATCGCGGTGAAGTACTCCACGATCATGAGCGTGCTGAACTGCTTCGGCGAGCGTGGCCATCAGCCGGGCTGACTGTCGAACGGGGACGGGGAACGCCTGCTTCTCCAGCCATTCCCCAAGAGTCTGCCCGGGACAAAATGCCGTGGCGATAAAGCAGACCGGACCAATCTCACCCGTCTCATAAACGGGAACCAAATTCGGGTGGTCGAACTCGGCAGCAGCGAGAGCTTCTCGGATGAGTCGTCGTCGGGCATCCGCGCTGAGAAGCATCTCTGGGCGGGGAATCTTTAGCGCAACCTCACGCTCCAACTTCGGGTCGTAAGCCAGGAAGACAATTCCACAGCCACCTTTACCCAGTTGTTTCCGGAGTTCAAAGCGCCCAACCCGATGCGGACCAGCAGTGAGTGTGGGTCTGGGCATCCAGGGAGATTCTGTCTTCTCGTGGTCCGGTAAAACCTCGCGCAGCGAACCCTGATTGGCCGCTGGTCCACTAAGTGGGTTGACAACCCGCTCGCCGGGGCGTGGGGGAGTGAGAGGAACAACTCCCTTGATGCCGATCGTTGGGGCGTTCGGGTCCGCGCCATCGATCGACTGATCGTAGGCAGCGAGCAACTTGGCAAGGTGCTCATCCAGCTGTAAAGAGTCGGATGGATCCATCAACCGCCGTGGGACGTGAACTGAGTTGCGAGCGAGTACACTCCACAATTTATTGAGTGTACCACATCTCAGACGCTCGACAGAATCAACAATTTCGTGAAATCTTCGGCAGTGAAGGTGGTATCTCCATATTTGATCTCTTGGGATTTGATGCTTGCCCTCGATTCGTTCGAGACCTTCAATTTCTTCAAGCCTACCAACGGGTTGCATGTGCTATGTGTGTGAGCAACTCAGGTCCATATTTCAACACGCGGAGGCGTTCCGATGAATGCTCTTGTAATCCAAACTGGCTTCGGTCTTGAGAACCTCGCGATTGAGGAACGCCCAACCTACACACCTGGACCAGGACAAGTTCTCGTGCGGGTGCGCGCTGCTTCCTTGAACTATCGCGATCTGCTGATCGCCAAGGGCCATTACAACGCCAAACTGAACCTACCGCGAGTACTCGGTTCTGATGCGGCAGGAGAAGTCGCTGCGGTTGGCGAACAAGTCACAAAGTTCAAACCGAACGATCGAGTCATCGGCTGCTTCATGCCACAGTGGATTGACGGCCCAATCTCCGAGTCTGCTGCGAAATCCACCCTTGGGAACGATCGCGATGGAGTGTTATCCGAATTCCTCGTGTTCGAGGAACAGGCACTTGTCCCTATCCCCGGGGATCTGACATTTGAAGAAGCTGCGACACTACCCTGTGCAGCGGTGACGGCCTGGAACGCACTCATCGGTGGCAAATGCGGTCCGGGCAAAACTGTCTTGCTCCAGGGCACCGGCGGCGTTTCCATCTTTGCCCTCCAGTTTGCCAAAGCACTCGGCGCAAGGGCGCTGATTACCTCAAGTCACGAC
>DASZJS010000083.1:0-4455 GCA_035947935.1 Gemmata sp.
CTTGTCGAACGCTCTCCCAGAAAGGATTCTGCCATGACCACTCCCACGCCAGCTCCCCCGCCCGAGGCCATGCTGATCCAGATGGTGTTTGGAAAGGCGATCACACAGGCTCTGTCGGTGATCGCTCGCTTCAAGATCGCGGATCATCTGGCAACGGGTCCAAAAACAGCCACAGAACTTGCTGCCGTAACGAGTCTCCATGCGGGGCATTTGTACCGGGTGATGCGAGCACTTGCCGGACTGGGTGTACTGACTGGCGATGAAGCTGGGCGATTCGCGCTCACGCCGATGGGCGATATGCTTCGGTCGGATGTGCCCGGCTCGGTGCGAGCAATCGCAACATACGTCTGCGATCCCTGGAGCTGGAAGCCGTGGGGCGATCTCGCGGGTGCAGTAAAGAGCGGCCAACCCGTGTTTGATCGGATGTTTGGCGAGGGTGCGTTCGACTATCTGGGCAAGCACCCCGATGAAGCCGCGACGTTCAACGAAGGAATGACTGGGTTTTCGCAGCAGTCATCGGCCGCTGTTCTGAAGGTTTACGACTTCTCGAAGTTCGGCACAATCGTGGATGTTGGAGGCGGCCACGGTGCATTGATGACCGCGATCCTCAAGGCAAACCCGGGCGTGAAAGGGATTATCTTCGATGCCGCTTCGGTGGCTTCAGGTGCATCGGAAGCGATTCGTGCTGCAGGGTTGACCGATCGGTGCCGGACCGAGGGCGGGGACTTCTTCAAGGCTGTACCAGCCGGTGGCGATCTCTACATGCTCAAGCACATCATCCACGACTGGAACGATGTCAAGGCAACGACGATCCTCAAGGCGTGCCGGGCCGCGATTCCGGCAACGGGCAAGCTCCTGCTTGTGGAGTTAGTAGTTCCAACGGGGTTCGCGCCGCATATGTCGCACATCCTTGATCTGGAAATGATGGTGCTTTGCGATGGGAAGGAGCGGACGGAGGCGGAATACCGCGAATTGCTTGCTGGAGCTGGCTTCCGGATGACCCGAGCGATCCCAACCGGTGGTCCGCATGGGCTCGTCGAGGCGATCCCGGTTTGACGTAAAGGAGTTTTGGACTTAGACTAGCCACCCCTCTTGGGTGTACTGCGGGATTGGCCACTGAGGGGTTGGGATGCCAAAGGTACTGGTTACTGGTGGGTGTGGGTTCATCGGGTCGAACTTCATCCGGCATTTGCTGGGGTCTGATCCGACCGCGTCCATCATCAACTTCGATTGCCTCACCTACGCGGGCAATCTGGCAAACCTTGCCGATGTGTCCGTGCATCCTCGCTACACATTCATCAAAGGCGACATCACCAACCGCGAACAGGTCCGCGCTGCGATGCAGCTTGGGGTCACCGATGTCATCAATTTCGCAGCGGAAAGCCACGTCGATCGCAGCATTCAGGACTCGGGTCCATTCGTCCGCACCAATGTGATTGGCACACAAATCCTTCTCGATGCCGCTCGCGAATTCCAGGTGGCAAAATACGTTCAAGTCTCAACAGACGAAGTGTATGGCAGTTTAGGGTCCGATGGCTCGTTCACGGAAGAAACTCCTCTTCATCCGAATAGCCCTTATTCCGCAAGCAAGGCCGGCGCCGATCTGCTCGTGCAAGCCTACCAGCACACATTCGGGCTCCCCGCGATCATCACGCGCTGTTCGAATAACTACGGAGCGTATCAGTTCCCGGAAAAGCTCATCCCGCTCTTTGTCACGAATCTCATGCGGGATGAGCCGGTGCCGGTTTATGGCGATGGGCTTCAGGTTCGCGACTGGATTCACGTTCTCGATCACTGTCGTGGGATCGAAGCGGCATGGAAGCGCGGTAAATCAGGCGAAGTTTACAACTTCGGCGGCCGGAGCGAGAAGACGAACCTCGATCTTACTTACACGCTTCTCAAACTGCTCGACAAACCGCGTACACTGATTCGGTATGTCGCGGATCGTCCCGGCCACGACCGACGGTATGCGATTGACTGTTCCAAGGCCGAACGGGAACTCGGATGGCGTCCCGAAGTCCCGTTCGAGCAGGGGCTGGATGAAACCATTGCGTGGTACAAGACTAACGCGGCCTGGATCGCCGCGATCCGGAACAAGGAATACATGACGTACTACGAAAAGCAGTACGGCAAACGAGGAATTCTCATGTCCATTCGCGGCGTTATTCTGGCAGGTGGGAAGGGAACCCGCATGGGCGAACTGACCAAGGTGACCAACAAACACCTGCTCCCAGTCGGCCCGTGGCCGATGGTGTATCACCCACTGAAAAAACTGACCGGGGCCGGGTTGCAGGATATCCTGCTCGTCTCGGGTACCGAGCACATGGGCGACTTCGTGGAACTGCTCGGGTCCGGGCGCGACCACAAGTGCCGACTGACCTACCGCGTGCAGGATGAAGCGGGCGGCATCGCCCAAGCTCTGGGACTGGCGGAACATTTTTGCACCGGGAGCCGGGCGTGCGTGCTGCTTGGGGATAACATCTTCCGCGACCCGCTCGTTCCGCTCCTGGAGAAAGCGAACAGCCGGCCCGACTGGGCATGGGTGGGACTCAAGCAGGTTCCCGACCCGCAACGGTATGGGGTGGCCGAGATGCAGGGCGATCGACTGGTTGGAATCGAGGAGAAGGCCGCACATCCAAAAAGCGACTACGCGGTCGTGGGGATCTACGTTTACCCGCCCGACGTGTTCGGAATCATCAAGACACTCAAGCCAAGCGGCCGGGGTGAACTTGAGATCACCGATGTGAACAACCACTATCTGAAGCAAGGCCGGCTCGGCTACAGCGTTCTGGATGGCTACTGGACCGATGCCGGAACGCTCGACAGCCTGGATTTGGCGAACGAACTAGTTCGCAAGGAACCGCCACGGTTCTGAGGACGCGCCTTACGCCGCGATCACAGCGGCATTCTCGGCTACAACGTGCATGAACGATGCGAGAATGCGACCGAGATCATTGCGGTACATGCGAGTCGTGTCATAAGTAATAGTGGATTCATCCAGTCGCAGGAACTGCCAGTCCTCTCCGGTGGTCACACATCCATAGACGCGGGCCAATGGCCGTCCTTGTCGGACATCAAACCAACGGGCCGCGATCATTTGTGCCGCACACTGTCCGAGCCCGGCCGCGATATCCTGCCTCTTTGCCTCGACCACAAAGATCGCTGGAGCGCGGATGATCGGCGTTGCGTGCGAAAGGGTCAGTATAAAGTCGCACTCTCCCGAGAGCCCGGCGGCTGGATCCACATCAAACCGTTCGCCTGAAAAGATACCCTCGGTATTGCCCGACAATTCCCGTACTGCAAGGAGGATTGGGGCAACAATAAACTCATTCCGGGCCTTTTCACTTTCGACACGCAATTGCGTGCTGCGACCCAGCAAATCGGTTAACCATGCTGGCACAGGAACCGGAGCGAGTACCGGGAAGACCGTTCCGGGCAACACCTGTACCCGGAATCGCGTCTCGATTTCTGGATATCGAAGTCGGGATAGGGCATATGCCACCCCAAAACTATACAGGGTGAGGTTTGTTCTGCCACAAGCCCGAAGCGCCAGCGAGGGACAGCTTTCCCCTCGCTGGCGCTTCGGGCTTGTGGCAGAGTTGCCCGCACCAAGTATAACTCGTCGGCAAACGACCGCGTACCCCCATCAGCGTGAGGCTGCAGCGGAGGGTGGTTTGAAGCCGGTTCCGATTTTGGCGGCCTCGGTGGATGGGAACAGGCGTTTCGCAAGCAGAGTCTTCATCCCCGGAATCCACAGCACGAACATCAGCACCGATAGTAGCCGCGAATTCCGGAACAGCGAAACCAATCCGTTCTGGCCCGTAGTCGGTTTCCCATCAAAACCGGGAGTCACTGCAACCATCGTCGCGGTTTTGTCGGCGTTGAGGACGATCTGATTATCGATATCGGCGGCCAGGGCCAGAGCAGCGGCCTGCGCATGCCTTTGGTTCTGAGGGTTAAACGTGAGAACGAGCCGCGCAAGGTCCAGCCCGCCCCGGAATCGATCCCGAATCACACGATCGGGGAAGAATGCGATCAGCATCACAATCATCATCAGTTCAAACAGGTTCAGCCCCATCAATACGCCAATAACCGCGTGCATCGCCGCGGCAAGCAGGATCACGAACCACCGGAGTCGCGTCCAAAGCAGGAAGGGTGTGGCAATTTCGACAAACAATGTACTCCAGACCGCGAATGAAGTTATTGTGTAGTAGAGCGGCTTCACGCTGCTCACTCCTTGAAGTAACGTCCGGTACCAGGAATAAGGCATCAGGGTGAACTCGGGGTTCGCGATAACATCCCAAAATGCCCGCCCATCCCACCACGCAGCCCCCTTCAGCTTGCTCAGACCGGCAGCTAGGTAGATGAAGCAAAAGTGAACCTGGATCAACCGGACGGCGAACCCCGCATTCGCCGATGGCGGTGGATAGGCGAGGAATGTTCGCGTATTGGCAT